>NZ_JADNEM010000005.1:0-171918 GCF_015552275.1 Holdemania sp. 1001302B_160321_E10
TGAGTCCCATTTCTGGAACTCATCTGCGTCTTTCTTGTTTCGGTTTTTCTCTCACCAACACTATTTTTGAAAGAGCCCTGATTTCATAATGGCGCTATTCGATCGTTTCCCGCCAGATGTTTGCGCCCAAGGCCCGCAGCTTGCCATCCAGATCATCGTAGCCTCGTTCGATGTGATAAATTTCATGAATCTCCGTCACGCCTTCCGCTAGCAAGCCCGCCACTACCAGACTGGCGCCGCAGCGCAGATCCGTTGCAGTAACCCGGTCGCCATAGAGCGGCGTGATTCCTTCGATCGTACAGCTGCCCTGACCGACGCTGATATCCGCGCCCATCCGCTGCAGTTCGATACAATGTTTAAACCGTTCCGGATATATCGTTTCCTTGATCGTCGACTTGCCTTCCGCCTGCGTCAGCAACGCCGATAACGGCTGCTGCAAATCCGTCGCAAAGCCGGGATACGGCAGCGTCTTGATATCCACGCCCTGCAGCTTCCCGCCACCGCGGATCGTCACGCTGTCGACATCGACTTCCATATCCACGCCCATTTCCTGCAGCTTTGATAACAACGATTCCAGATGCTGCGGAATGATATTGGTAATCTTCATTTCCTTAGCCGCCGCGGCCGCCATGATAATAAACGTGCCCGCTTCAATCCGGTCCGGGATGATCTCATGGAAGCAGCCGGATAAATAATCCACGCCGTCAATCGTGATCACATTCGTCCCCGCGCCGCGGATATGCGCGCCCATCTTGTTTAAAAGCGTCGCAACGTCGATGATTTCCGGCTCCTTCGCCGCGTTTTCAATCGTCGTGCGGCCCTTTGCATACACCGCCGCCATCATGATGTTGATCGTCGCGCCGACCGAAGAAATATCCAGGAAGATCTTTGTTCCGATCAATTCTTCCGCTTCGATCGTGTAACACCCTTTCTGATAGTCGACCTTCGCCCCCAGCGCTTCAAAGCCCTTGAGATGCAGATCAATCGGACGCGGCCCCAGATAACAGCCGCCCGACATTTTAATTTTCACATGCTTGTATTTGCCTAACAAGGCTCCCATGAAATAATAGGAAGCCCGCAGCTTCGTAACCGCCGGATGTTCCAGCGGGCAGTTGATCATCTCCGTCGGATCGATGATCAGATGCCCCCGATCCTTATGCACCACCGCGACGTTCAATTCCTCTAACAAGGTCGATAACGACTCCACGTCCGCGATATCCGGAACGCCGCAGATCGTCACCGGGCCGTTAGCCAGAATGGAGGCCGGGATTAAAGCCACCGTCGCGTTCTTCGCCCCGCTGATTCTGACCTCTCCGTTCAGCTGATGACCGCCTTCAATCTTAAATACTTCTTCCATCGGTTGGGCTCCTTTCATTGCACTATCATACTATTAAGTTTGGCTGAAAACGTGATTGTTCCCTGATTCAATGAACGCGGAAACCTTACTCGCAATACAGCTGACGAATCTCTGCTTCCCATTGATCCATCAGTTTCTGCAGCTTCTTTTTGTTATTCTTTCTGCCCATCCAGGAAAAGCTGGCGATGGCCAGTTTTTTCTCCATGCTGGACGGCAGGAATTCCTCGCTGTACGTCACCTGACAACGATCCTCGCCCAGCGCGGCGCATCGGGTGTCAATCACCTGCGTACCGTCAAACATATCGACCCGCAGCTGGACATGACCCGGCTTGTCGTATACCGCGACCTGCGCCTTGCCGACCCGCTGCTTCCTTTCTGAAACCAGAACCTTCTTATCATATTTCATGCCCTCATGAATCTGGGCGATTGTCAATTTCTTATCGGTTTCGATCTGAATGTCCTGCGCAATCCGCCGTGCCATGAAATTGAAAAACTGCACGGCAGAACAGGGAAACTCGTGCTGTATCTGCATAAACCTCATCCTTACCTTATCCGTACCTATTATACCGTGAACTCCCCGGCATTGCCACAATTTCCAAGTCCTTACCGGCAGTTTTCGCTTTCCTGAACTTTCCTTTACCGCGCCGTTTATCCTAAAACTTCCGGCAGGCGCTTTGATCAACATAAATAAGGATCGCTTTTTTTCGATCAAACTGACGTTGGAAAACCGAACGGAATGTTCCGCTCTCCCACTGTGCTTCCACTCTGTTTCATTTCTTCCGGTACTTCATGCTATAATAGAAATAACAATCCGCCGCAAGGCAAAGAATAATGTAGGACAGACAAAGCCATCGCCGCTTTTCCAGCCGAAACGAAATCACAATTCTGATTAAGACTTCCGGGAGAAAATGAACCATGGATAAACGTAGACACCGAAAAACTCACACTCTGGCGCAATTTTTACGGCGCTATTTTCTGACGACCGCTTTGGGCGTACTCGCGCTTTTGGGGAGTGCTGTGCTTCTGTTTCTGCTGGGACTTCAGGCTGGATGGTACACGCGGCTCAATCACAATGAGAAACAGGCCCAGGAACTGATCGGTAAAATTCAGCGGCAGGATTTCTTTGATCCGGCTGAGGTTGGCGATGGTCTTGATTATGTGCTGTTCAGTCATGAACAGCTGGCAGATACTTCGTTGTCCCCGGACAGCGCGCTGACTGATTTTTCTCTCTATACCGGCAGCTACACCGGCAAGATCGGCACGCAAACCTGGTTTCGCACCGACCTGCGGGCGGAAGTCGTCATCCTCTTATTCCGCTATGAAATCCGCCCCGCCCTCCCGGCATTCGCCGCGCTGATCCCCAACTTGCAGGGGCCGTTGATCGGCGCACTCGGCTTGTCGCTCTTTCTGTACCTGTTGACGACGGCCAATCACTACGGGCGGAAACTTGTACAGGCTTTGAACACGTTGGAAGAATCCGCAACGCAGATCGCTTCCGGCAATCTTGATTTTGAAATTCAGGATACCGCGTTCACCGAGTTCAATCAGGCGTTGAATTCCGTTGATACGATGCGCTCCGCACTGAAGGATTCCCTGATCCAGCAATGGGACATGCAAAATCAGCGGGAGATCCAGATCACCGTGCTGGCGCACGATTTAAAGACGCCGCTGGCTAAAATCCAAACCGACGCCGAACTTTTGCAAAAGGAAGCCCGGTCAGCAAGGCATCGTCTGGAAGCCATCAATCGCCATGTCGGTCAGCTTCGTCAGGTTGTATTTCAGCTGCAGCAGGCAGCGTGCAGCCAGAATCAGGCGGAACAGCCCCGCGTCACCGCCATCGACGCGCTGGTCCGGCGCTGCATGAAGGAAGTATCCGGATTGTGCCGCAATAAAGCAATCACATTGACGGTATTCTGTCCGCCCTTCCAGGCCCGAATCCATGCGGAAACGCTGCGCCGGGCGCTGATCAATCTGCTTGATAACGCAATCCGCTACTGCCCCTCAGGCAAGACGGTTCAGCTGATGGGCCAGATTACGGAAACCTGCTGGATCTTGAAAGTCAGCGACGAAGGTCCCGGTTTTCACGCGGAAAGCCTGAATCATATCGGCGAGCCATTCTACCGTTATGAATCAGCCCGCAGCAGTCATGGCCATGCGGGTCTGGGCTTATATACCGTTTCGCAGGCAATGCAGATCGAAGGAGGCCGCATGATTCCCGGCAACGTTCCGGATGGCAGCGGCGCTCAGGTAATTCTGCAATTTCCATTATCAACGCTGGCTGATGAAAATGAAGCGGCCGCAAATTCAGATTAAACGACAGAGTTGAACAGGAATTCGCAGAGAAAGACAATATCATTTCCGATGTCCTTTACCAAAGACGAATTGGATTCACCCTGGCTTGCCGGCTGCTATTAAACCTTGAACTCAAAGCTGAAGCCGAAGCCTTTGACCTCATGCGTATCGTTGGCAATCACAAACGCTTCCCTGTCGATCGCCGTCACCATTTCCATCAATGCCGGATACTGATTTTTCGTGATGACGACCAGGATGATCTTCCGCTTTTCACAGGTAAAGCCGCCCTGCGCTTCGATCAGCGTCGTGCCGCGTTCCAGTTCGGAATGAATCCGTTCAATGATCTGTTCATATTGATCGGAGATGATCTGAATCGCTTTGGCCTGCTGGCCGCCGAACATCAGCACCTTATCAATCGCCACGGAAGAAGCCCAGACGGAAACAAAGCCGACCAGCACCGCTTCCAGGCCATAGGTAAATGCGCCCAGCAGCACGGTCAGCGCATCGGTGATCAGCACCAGCTTGGCAATTTCAATGTGCGTCAGCTTATGGACGATCAACGGCGGAATATCCATGCCGCCGGTACTCGCCCCGGTTCGTAACGCCATCCCCACGCCGGTACCGCCTAAGAGTCCGCCATACAGGGAAGCCAGAATTGGATCAAGATCCAGCACCGGCACCCGGCCACTGAAAAACGTCAGAAATACCGGATAGATCAACGAACTCAAAATGGTCTTCATCGCGAAGTCTTTTCCCAGAAAACAGGCTCCGACGATAAACAACCCGACGACCAGCAGATTGACCATCAGCGTAACTGGCAGCGGAATCAACGGCTGCAGCGCAACCGCCACGCCGGCGACGCCGCCTGACAAGATATCATAGGGCAGGATGAACATACTGACGGCCAGCGCCAGCACCGCATTGCCCGCCACAACCCAGACAATATCCTTCCCCTTTTGTTTTAACGATTTCATAAGCGACCTCCTCGTTGACAATTCATCCTTCTTATTATAAGCTTTCCCCCGGCATAAAAAAAAGAAAACCCGCAGATTTCTCCGCCGGTTTTCGAGGATCTCAGTTTTTAAACGATTACGCCTTGTTTGCGGAACCGAACTGGTTCATCATTTCGATGACCTTCTTGGTGATCGCTTCTGCGCCTGGTTTCAGCAATTTACGCGGATCATAGCCCTTGCCGGCCAGATCTTTGCCTTCTTCAATGTACTTCCGGGTTGCGGCTGCGAAAACCAGCTGCAGTTCGGTGTTGACGTTGATCTTGGAAACGCCCAGGGAGATTGCCTTGGCAACCTGATCCGCCGGGATGCCGCTGCCGCCGTGCAGAACTAACGGTTTTCCATTGGTGGAAGCCTGGATTTCAGCCAGACGGTCAAAGTTCAGACCCTGCCAGTCAGCCGGATATTTGCCATGAATGTTGCCGATGCCCGCAGCCAGGAAATCAACGCCCAGCGCCGCGATGTTCGCGCATTCCTGCGGATCTGCCAATTCGCCCATGCTGGCAACGCCGTCTTCTTCGCCGCCGATGCCGCCGACTTCACATTCAACGGAAATGCCCTTCGAATGAGCCAGTTCCAGAATTTCTTTCGACTTCGCAACATTTTCTTCGAAATCGTAATGCGAACCGTCAAACATGACAGAAGTGAATCCCGCTTCAATGCAGGCCTTGGCTCCTTCAAATGAACCATGATCCAGATGCAGAGCAACTGGAACGGTGATGCCCATGGAGTCATGAATTTCTCTGACCATGGCGACAACATTCTTGAATCCAGCCATATACTTGCCAGCGCCTTCCGAAACGCCTAACATGACTGGTGACTTGGCTTCTTCAGCTGCAGCCAGGATGGATTTAATCCATTCCATGTTATTGATGTTGAATGCGCCTACTGCATAATGACCTTCATGCGCTTTTTCGATCATTTCTTTTGCGGAAACTAATGCCATAAATGTATCCTCCTATTTTCTACGCCCTTATTCTACTCCATTTTTCATAATTTGAGAAGTCTGCAACCGCGCTTTTGCATTAAAAAGAACACATCCCGAACAATCCTCAGATTTCAGTCAAAAATGCTGATCTGCCACTTTGTGAGAAAATTTGAAGAAAGCACAGATTTTAAATCTCCGATGCCAAGATTCGCTCTCAAAACAAAATACTTTGAAAAAAAAGAGGATAATTTTACCCATTTTTGGTTAACTTATGAAGAATTATTAACTTTTTTGTGTATAATACTATTGTCAGGGTGTAATATAAAGAGGGTTTACAAGTAAGGATTACCGATTTCATTTTATCACCTGCTTTAGTGAATTTTTTACTTAACTTCACTAAAAAAATGATTGTCATAGTAGAAATTGTTGGATATAATTCCAACCGGAGGAATAGTATGAATAAAAGTTCAGAAATTTACGACATCGCTTGGGATCTCGCTTCGATCGTAGACAACCTGGATGATTCCGTCCTTAACGTAATTCGAAAAGGGACGCAAGGGATAGATCCGAATGCTTCCGCATCGCTGGATCTGGCCTGCACAATGCTGAATAAGAACATCGAACAGCTGAAAAGCTTAGTTGCATCCCTGGAAGAAATTACTTTCAGTCTGGAAGAAGAACTGGAAAAAAGAGGACCGAACGAGAAAGAGAACTCCTCAACACCGGCAAATTTATCGTAAACTAAGAGAACTGTCAGAGCATTCAAGCTTTGCGACGGTTCTTTTTATTTTATAGTTGCCGGCTTCACTTCTGCGCCTCAATGAACAGAAAAAATCCTCTGGCCTCCCAGCGTTCTATCCGTTTGGGAAATCTGAGGATTTTGATTTATTCGTTAAAATTCTATTGTTATGCGTACTGAAAACATGAAGTTAGCGAAGTTCAGCGGCCGCGGTTTCACCCGCCAACCGGCCCAAGGTTGCTGAAGTCGTCAAAGAGTTCCCACCGATGTAATAATCACTGAAGAATTTACGATTAGACATTTCCCCAGCCGCGAACAAATTCGGAATGACCGTATTTGTTTCATCAAGGACATGACCCTTTTCATCCGTTACAACGCCGCCCAGCGTCCCCCAAGATACCGGATAATAAGCGACCGCATAATAACCGCCATCTTCAGCGTAAGCCATCATCTTCTCTGAACTCTTGCCAAAGTCTTCATCTTTTTGTTTTTGGCACAGACTTTGATAACGGTCAAATGTATCCCGTAATGCGGCCGGATCAATCCGCAAGGTTTCTGCCAGCGCTTCAATCGTATCGCCATAGACTACCGCGCCGCTTTCCAAACCGGCCTCCAGCGAAACGTTCAGTTCCTCGTCGGTCGTATCATACAACCAGTAAAATGCTGAGGATCCATCCTGAATCATCGCGTAAGTCAGCATCTGACTCGAGGCTGGCGATTCATTGGCAAACCGCAGGCCTTCCGCATTGAAGCCAAGCTTATCCGCAGTTCCCGGTCGTTTTTCAATCGTTTTTTTCCACACTGGATCGGCATCCAATCCGCCTTCCATAATTTTGAGTCCTTCATAGAACTGCGCGCCGATCTGTTCCATCATCTTAAACCCATCACCCGTGTTGCCTACAGCGGATTGTTGGATTATCGTCATATTCGCCAACGTCGGCATTGCAGCTTCCAAACGCGCTTCATCCCACGCCGCGCCGCCGGTTGTAACGATAACTTTTCGCGCTTTGATCTGGATTTCAGTCTCATTTTGCTTCACCTTTAATCCCACAGCAGCACCGTTTTCCATCAAGATTTCCACAGCTGGACTTTCCAGTAAAATCTGAATACCCTTCGATTCGGCAATCTCGCCAAGCTTCTGCGTCATTCCCGCACCTTTGCCCTCCCAGGCTGTCGTCGCTGTACTCTTCGCTGTAAATTCCGCCCGCATTCCCAAGTTAAGCATAAAATCAACGGTCGTTCCAGTCTGACTCATGATCATTTCCAGTTGTGTTTGATCCGGGAAGGTCTTATCCTCGGACTGATTATGGATTGACATCAGATAATTCATCGTCGTTTCCAGGCTATCGTCAATATCCGGTCCGAAGTTCTCATTGTCCACTGTTGTCATAAAAGCGCTGGACAGCGCCGCGCTGCCGCCAAGCACACCTTGCTTCTCCACCAGAATTACTTGTGCTCCAGCTTCTTCCGCGGACAGTGCCGCCATGAGGCCCGAGATGCCGCCGCCCGCTACGACAGCGTCGCATTCCAACACCGACGCTGGTTGGGCTGAAGACACTTCCTTTTCTGCTTCCGGCTTCATTTGAGCAGTACACGCCGAGGCTGTAACGAGCAGCACCGCCGCTGCTATGACCCATCCTTTTTTCCAATTCATTTTCTTTCCTCCTGTTTGTTTCAGAATAAAGCATTTTTTCACAAGAAGGAATGAGATTTCTATTGACCCTGTGTTAACTTTTAGTTTATGCTGAAAGCAGAACAAATGAGGTGATCGCATGAACGATAAGCAGCTGCGCTCGATGATCGTCATCGCGCAATGCGGCAGTTTCAGCAGAGCGGAAGAACAGCTGTTCATCAGCAAACAAGCGCTGAAAAAACAAATGGACGCTTTGGAAGCGGAACTACGTGTCACTTTATTCATCCGTACACCAAAAGGAATTCAGTTGACCCCTGCCGGTCAAGCCTTTCTGACCGAAGCGCAGCAGTTGACAGAAGCGATGTTCAACGCCGCTGAACGCTGCCGCAGCATCGCCGATCAGCAACAGAAAATCCGCATTGAAGCACCGAATCATCCACGTTTACTTTTAGAAAAAGTGATCACGCGGTTTACCCAGCAATATCCTTATATTCAGCCGATCCTGAAGCTGCATCCGGGCGACAATCCATTCCAGCGGATTCTGACATGTCAGGCCGACGTTATCGAATTGGCTTGGAATCATGATGAACCCCCGGCTCCAGTCGGCTATACTCCGCTAATTGATCTACCCTACATGTGCCTGCTTGCCCCTACCCACCCGTTGGCGAAGCAAAACGTGATTACTCTGGATGCCTTATGCGGACACACGGTCGCAGTCAACCGTTTCCTCTGGCGCAGCGAGCTGCTCGACGCGTTGAAAACAATTCCGAATATTCGTTTTAAGGAATATCCCGAGGCGGAAGAAATCGCGGCTGTTTATAACGCCTGTTACGCTCAGGAAATTTACATTACCGCCGCTTATTACGTTCGTTTTTTGCAACCGTTGATCGCAATTCCGCTGCAGCTGAATCTAAGCCATCAACTCGGCGTCATTCATGCCCTCAATCCAAGCGGGCAGACAAAGAAATTCCTTGCCACTGCGCAAGAATTTTTCCAGCATTATGATTATTTAAAAGATCGAGAGCTGTAATTCAAGTATATTTGCAATTCCTTATGAATTAAAAGAGAAAGGGGCCTCATTAATTTTTTTCATGATCGTCGATCGGCAGTGAAGCGTTAAAGAAAGCTTGTTGCCGGATCCGTTTAAAATCAGCGCCTTCAATTTTGTTAAAATCCAGGCCTGACCGTCGTTTTATCCGCGGAAGCGCTTGTCAACGCCGCAGAATTTCATTATAGTTATAGCCAAGTTAACAGGAGGGTTTTATCATGCAATCACCGCAGGAGATTATGATCATCCGTCAGCTGGACCGCGATTTGGCGCTGGCCGGCGACCGGCTGCACAGCCGCCAGATTTACCAACGCACCCTTTGGATACCGGATGAAGAACATCGTCAGGCTCTGGCCGAGACCTTAGACCAGCTGCGCTATCGTGTCGATCAGCTGACAGACGACAATGAAGCCTCGCATTTTTTTATCCACCATTTCCATGACGTTCTTGATTTTCTGACTTGGGAAGCGGAAGATTTCTGGACGCATCCGCAGGTTCAGCTGGGTGAAATCCAACATGCGTTAAAGCAGCTGTGGTCCGTGGATCAGCGGCGACGCAGTCTGCGCATCGCTATTTTAGGCGATCAATGGGCTGCGCTGCCCGCTTGCCTGCAGGCTCTGGAACGCCGGTTCCCCGATTTTGACGAAAAGGATCTGCCGGTCATCTTATCCCGCAGCGCTGCGCTCAAACGCCAGGCCGAACAGATTATCCCTCAGCTGGACGCCCAGGAAGTGGAAGTCAAGCATCGTCTGAGCGAAGGCGTCCAGGCGCTGTCCCGCTGGATTGACCTGCTGCGCGAGGCCGGCGTCAATGAAGGTCAGGAAATCAAAGACGAGGATCAACGCCTGAACACGGATCCGGAAAGTTACCGGCGCACGCTGGCCATGAAGCTGGGTGTCGATCTGGAAGATCTGCTTTCCTGGTATAAAGATGAAATTGAAGCGACGCGGGCCAACGTCTTCGCGATTGCCAACCGGTTAAGCGATACGCCGGTGACGACGATGACTCAGGTTCGAGCACTGCTGGACGAAAAGGCCGGAGCTTGCGAAAGTGCCGAGGAAATGTTCCGCCGCGGTCATGAATATCTGGCCCGCGTCAAAGCGGTCAGCAAGCAGAAACTGTGGCATCCGATTGATGAAATTTGCGATCTGACCGGAGTGCCGGAAGAACTCAGAGAATCCTTCCCGTGGGGTGGTTACATGGACGGCTGTCCGTACGAACGTCCGCTGCACGGCCGGATGTTCTTAAATGAAACCAACTACACCGCCGTCAGCGACGGCTGGATTAAGGTCAATACGATTCATGAAGCCTATTTCGGCCATCACATCCAGTTTTTGCGGGTCAACAGCGATCCGCTGCCGGAAACGATGCGCCGCGGGCCAAAGGCTGACCCGCTGATCGAAGGCACAGCGCACCGCAGCGAGCACGTTTACGAATCAATCTTTGCGGAAGATCCTTACTTTCCGCTGTTCACAGCTTACCGCCGGCACCATACGTCAGTGCGGATTCAGGCTGATCTGATGCTGCGGTGGGAAAACCGCACGATCGGTGAAGTCGTTGAATTATACCGGCGGGAACTGGGCTTTGATGCGAAGACCGCACGCGGTCAGGTTCTGGCTCAGGAAGACATGTTCGGTTATTTCACCTGTTACTGCTATGGTCTGAAAAAGATTGAACAGCTGGAAAAGGAACTGGGTCTGCCGGCGGATGAGATGACCCGGCGGTTATTTGAAGCGGGACAGATCAGTATGGAAAGCTTGCGCCTGTTGTTAACCTGCAGCGAGCAAGCCCGCTGGTCAATTCTGCACGACTATCCAAGCCTTTACCGGTTTGCGTAGGATCATCATTAAGAGGCGAGGAATCCGCAATGATAAAAGCACTGTTTTTTGATCTGGACGGCACGTTGTTAACCTCTGAGAAAACATTGGCGCGTTCCACATGGGAAGCGCTGCGGGCTTGCCGCAAGAAAGGTATTTCCCTGTTCATCGCCACGGCCCGGGCGCCGCTGCTGGAAACAATGCTCGGCTGGACGGAAATCGAACTGAACTTATTCGACGGCGGAATTTATTGCAACGGCGCCTGCGAAAAGCTGCATGGGCAGACACGATACACGTTTCTGCCCGCCGCAATCGTCGCCAGCTGCGTGAAAGCCGTTCAAGCAGTCCCTGAACTGCATCTTGCGCTGCAGCTGAAGGATGAATTCCACGCCTTCAATGAACCGTTAGCCGACTTTGCCGATCCGTTATGGGGCATTGATCCGCGCCTCTGCGTTTTGCTGGGGTTGGAAGTGGTTAGACAAACGGTGAAAATTCTGATTTACTTTGAAAATCTTGTTGATTCCGTCACTGCTCTGCCCTTGTCGCTGACAGATCGCTGCCGCGCGATAAGCGGGAATCAGGCGAACGTCTATCTGACCGATCAGGGCAAGGTGCTGCAAATCACAAATCGCCAGGCAAGCAAATTCAAAAGTATTGATCACCTGCGCTGCCTGCTGAATCTGAAACCGGAAGAAATCGCGGTGTTCGGCGATGACTGGAATGATCTGGAAATGTTGACCCGTTTTCCTAACGGCGTCGGTATGGGGAATGCCGATCCGAAATTGCTCAGTCAGGTTCGTTATCAAACGCAAAGCAACGATAAAGATGGAATTGCCTACGCCTTGCATACGCTCCTGGGGTTGATCTGAATCGGTATCCATGAAAGAAAATCAGTTAGTTCCACCCTGTTTTTAAGAGAACGGGACGGAAGCTCCTGCCGAGCAGGTTACAACAACTCAGCGAAGCCGCAAAGACGTCAGGAATCATAAATATTGAAATCAACAATATGTGGCAATGAATGAAGCTGGGATGTCGCTATTCATTTAGGCGGAAGAAAAAAGAGATCCTGATCCGCTTTGAATGTCCGATAGATTCAGAGTCCGGGATGTTCTCGCAGATTTAGAAAACACCCTGTTCTTATTGATCACTCCCTGAAGCACGCTGAGCATCAACCTGTTCCGCTTTCTCATTTTCAACCCTTACCTTGGACCCGAGGCCCTTTTGCCTATCTTACGGATTCCTGTTTGTCTTTCTGCTTCCTCCTTAAGAAATGGGAACCCGGGGAAAAAATATTTTTTTATTTGTTTGACATCGGGCTAAAACCTGTTATACTGAAGAAGTAATATTAAGCAATAGCTATGATCGCGTAACGGGATTGTAATTATCACTCAATGTACAAAAATCCCTGAAGTTATGCGATTTTTTATACCTTGAGTAGCTTCTTATTCCCACTAAAGGAGGTACTTAAAATGAGTACAGGAAAAGTAAAATGGTTTAACGGCGACAAGGGCTACGGATTCATCACGGATGATCAGGGCCAGGGCGATATCTTCGTTCATTTCTCAGGCATCAACGGCAGCGGCTACAAGTCACTGGAAGAAGGCCAGAAGGTTTCCTTCGAGATTGAAAATGATGCTCGCAGCAACAAGTCCCGCGCTGTTAACGTCACAGTTCTGTAAAAAAACCGAAAACCCGAAAGGGTTTTTTTTATTGCTGCCAAGCTGCATCCCAAGTTCAGCATGACTCAAAGCTTCCCCATTTTCCCTCGCAGAACTCGCGCATTTTACCATTTCTTCAATGGTATTCTCCCTTTCTTTCTGATATAATATGAAATTGAGTTTTTAAGGGGTATAGACTATGAAAAGACTGGCTTTCGATAACGAAAAATATGTGCAGATGCAGTCTGCCAAAATTAAAGAACGCATCAAACAGTTTGACAACAAGCTTTATCTGGAGTTCGGCGGCAAGCTCTTTGACGATTACCATGCCTCCCGCGTACTCCCGGGATTTCAGCCGGACAGTAAAATAAAAATGTTGATGGAGCTTCGGGAATCTGTCGAGATCGTCATCGTCATCAATGCGACGGACATTGAGAAAAACAAAGTCCGCAGCGACTTGGGGATTACCTACGATCTGGACGTCTTACGTCTGATCGACGCCTTCCGCAGCATTGACCTGTATGTCGGCAGCGTCGTCATCGCACAGTATGCCGGCCAGATCACCGCAAATCTGTTTAAGAAGAAACTGGAAAATCTCGGCATCAACGTCGTTCTGCATTATCCGATCCCCGGCTATCCAAGCAATGTTTCCTACATTGTTTCCGACGAAGGCTATGGCAAGAATGAATACATCGAAACCACCCGTGAACTGATCGTCGTCACCGCCCCGGGACCCGGCAGCGGCAAAATGGCAACCTGCCTGTCGCAGCTGTATCATGATTACAAGCGAGGCATCAAAGCCGGCTATGCCAAATTTGAAACTTTCCCGATCTGGAATCTGCCGTTAAAGCACCCGGTCAATCTGGCCTATGAAGCGGCGACGGCGGATCTCAACGACGTCAACATGATCGACCCGTTCCACCTTGAAGCGTATGGCGAAACTGCGGTGAACTACAACCGCGATGTGGAGGTATTCCCGGTCTTGAATACTTTATTTGAAAAGATTGCGGGCGTATCCCCGTACAAATCGCCGACCGATATGGGCGTCAATATGGTCGGCAACTGCATCATCGACGATGAAGCGGCGCGCCGGGCCAGCGAAGATGAAATTCTGCGCCGCTACTATCAAGCGCTGTGCGATTACCGCCGCGATCTGGCAACGGAAGAATCCGTTCAGAAAATTGAACTGATCATGAACCAGGCCGGGATTGTAAAGGAAGACCGCAAAGTGGTTACCGCCGCCTTAAATAAAGCCGCGGAAACCGAAGCGCCGGCCGTGGCCATCGAACTGAACGATGGACGGATCATCACTGGAAAAACTTCCAATTTGTTAGGCGCCTCCAGCGCCGCACTGCTGAATGCGTTAAAGGAAATCGGCGGCATCAACGATAATATCCCGCTGATCTCCCCGAATGTCATCGAACCGATTCAGAAGCTGAAAGTCGAGCATCTCGGCAATCATAACCCGCGCCTGCATACCGATGAGATTCTGATCGCCCTGGCGATTGCCGCGACGAATAATCCGGTATCCCATCTGGCGATGCAGCAGCTGAAAAAGCTGAAGGACTGCGAAGTTCATTCCACCGTGCTGCTTTCGGAAGTCGATTCGTCGACATTCAAAAAGCTGGGCATGAATCTGACATGCGAGCCGGTGTATCAGAAGAAAAGATTGTATAATCGTTAACAAAAGCTGCGGCACAAAGATTCATCCGAGTCTTCTGTGCCGCAGCTTTTCATTTGCATTTTTATTTTAACTGGAAACTTTATTCATCCTCTGCTCATTCTCCAACAAGCACCCGCCGGGTGCTTTCTTCCACGGCAAAAAGGTTATCCAGCACTTATTGAAGCGGAAATCAACGCGACCGCTTCCAAAATATCGGACACGACCGGCTTGCCGGAGGTGACAAGAAGTTTGCGGCTTTGATGACCGCGGTCAATTAGAATGCAATCCCAGCCTAACGCTTCCGCAACCTCCGCGTCATGCAGGGAATCCCCGATCATGATCATTTCCCGATCCGGCTGCGGATTTTGCTTCAGCCACGCCTGGGCGGCGCTCAGCTTCTCCCGAGCATAGATATCGGAAATTCCGATCAGATCGCTGAACCAGTCCGTACAGCCGCATTGTTCTGTCTGCATGCGCAGATGATCCTGCCGGGAAGCGGAAAGAATCAGCGACGGCACCCCCTGTTCCCGCAGCTGCCGGATCCCCGGCTCCGCGTCCGCAAACAAGCCGCAGCGCACGGCCCGTTCGTGATATCCGCGCATGTATTCCGTTGACAAAGCCTCAAAGCTTTCCCGTTCCAGATCAAAACCAACCTGCCGGTAGTAATTGATCACCGGGAACGTAAACACATTCTGGTATTGATCCACGCTTTCCAGCTGCGGCAGATGCCGCCGGCGAAGCATCGCGTTGACCGTTTCGATGCAGACCTCCACATCGTCCAATAACGTCCCATTCCAATCCCAGACTACCATTTTCATCCTTTTTCACCTCACTCGCTATAATTCTTGCCTGAAAGTCGATTGATAAACACGCTTGCACAAAGCGCGTTTTCTTTGCGCATCACTTTTTCCAAACGAAAAGGCAGACTGCGCTGCCCTTTCCCCATCAGAAACTTTCGTCGTTTGATTCTTCAAACGAAACTTTTTCGACTTCCGCGTCTTCCTCGAAGCTGTCCAGTTCGTCCAGCTCGTCGATATTGTCGTCCTCCAGGACGATCGCACTGGTATCAAAGTGCGTTTCGTTATACGTATGCCGTGACCGCAGATCCCACTTGTTGTTGCCCAGGGACGTAAAACGGTTGTCCAGCATCATCGACGTGTAGAACGAGGCGATTTTCCGTTCAGCCACATTTTCGGAATAACCCATGATTTGAGAAACCTCATCCCACAGCTTGTTGAAGGTGACGCTGTTTTTCTTTTTGCTTAACAGTTGATAAGCAACATCAGTCATTGAACGATTTGACACTTTGAAACAGTCCTTTCTTACATTTTTTCCGGTGCGCTGACGCCGATCAAGGTCAGTGCGTTGCGCAGAGTTATTTCAGAAGCCTTCACCAACGCCAGACGTTGGGCGCTTAATTCCAGGTTCGTCCGATCCAGAACTTTGCAATCGGCATAGAACGTGTGGAACAGCTGCGCCAAACGGGTGATATAATTGCACATTTTGTGCGGCTGGCGGGTTTTGGCGGCATCCGCGACCGTGGATGCGAACTCGTTGATGTGCTTAAGCAGATCGAGTTCCTTTTCGTGCGTGATCAGTTCGTAATGATCCGCAAGCGCGATGTCCGCTCCCGAACGCAGAATCGAACACATCCGCGCGTGAGCGTATTGAGCATAGTAGACCGGGTTTTCGTTGGTCTGCTTCTTCGCCATGTCGATATCGAAATCCATGTGCGTATCCGCAGCCCGGGAAACGAAGAAGTACCGGACGGCATCGACGCCCGCTTCCTCCACCAGATCTTTTAAAGCAACGGCCTTGCCGGTCCGCTTGGACATCTTAAACTCTTCGCCGTCTTTTACCATCCGGGCCATCTGGATGATGTCCACTTCCAGATCGTCTTTATTTTTGCCCAGCGACTGCACCGCCGCCTTCAGCCGGGCAATGTAGCCATGATGATCGGCACCGAAGAAATCGATCAGCTTATCATAGCCACGGTCAAACTTGTCGACATGGTACGCGATATCCGGCGTCAGGTACGTATAGCTGCCGTCGCTCTTGACGAGCACGCGGTCCTTATCGTCGCCGAAATCGGTTGTGCGCAGCCACAGAGCGCCTTCGCTTTCATACGTCATGCCCTGAGCTTTCAGCGTGTTCAGCGCTTTGTCCACCATACCGCGGTCATAAATGCTCTGTTCACTGGTCCAGACGTCAAACTCAACGCCGAAGGCCGCCAGATCGGCTTTCAGCTTCGCCAGCTCGGCCTGCAGTCCGTATTGGCGGAAAAAGGAATAAGTTTCTGCTTTATCCTTATGCGCCAGCTCTTCGCCGTATTCCTGTTTGAGATCCTGCGCGATTTTAATCAGGTCCGGGCCGTGGTAACCGTCTTCCGGCACCTCAGCCTCCATCCCGCACGCCTGCAGATAACGTGCCTGCAGCGACAGCGCCATGTTGCGGATCTGATTGCCCGCGTCATTCACATAGTATTCACGCGTCACGTCATAGCCCGCAAATTTCATCAGCCGCGTGACGGAATCGCCCATCGCCGCGCCCCGGGCATGGCCCGGATGCAGATCACCGGTCGGATTGGCCGAAACATATTCGACGTCCACCTTCAGCCCCTGACCCGCGTCAGAACGCCCGTAGTTTTCGTTTTCCTGCAGCACGACGCCGATCACCGACGCCAGACTTGCGCTCTCCATAAAGAAATTGATGAAGCCCGGACCCGCGATTTCACATTTGGCAATCGAGCCCTGCTTCAGATCCAGATGATCGATCAGCTGCTGCGCGATCATCCGCGGATTCTGCCGCAGCTGCTTTGTCAGCCGCATCGCCGCATTCGTCGAGTAATCGCCGTGGATCTTTTCCTTCGGGATTTCGATGACGACGTCGCCGCTCTCCCAATCCAGATCAAAAGCCTGTTTCACCGCGTTTATGATGCAGGTTTTGAGGTTTGTTTCAATTTGATTCACGCTTCTGCCTCCTTAAAAAACCATTCGATCTGGAAGCGGTCGGACGGCTGTCCCGCTTCGCCGATTTCATACGCGACGCGCCAACAGTCCTCCGTTTGTTCCAGAAGGGTCGTAAGATTGCCGATTTCAAAAACACCGAACTCCGTTTGAATACGGGATACGGACCGTTGATGAAGCACCAGAAACATCGTGGATACGGCTTCACCCTTGCGTTGGATCGTTATGCTTTGACTTTGTATTTCAACCCGGACCGGACAGCCCGAAGGTTCCTCGGTGTAGAAAAGCTGATTCCCGCCGACGACCTCGCAGGCACATTCGCACAGGCATTCCGCCCGGCCAGTGTTCAGATCTGTTCGTACGACTCGAACTTGTTTAGGTTTTGAAATCATGTTTCTTTTTCCTTTATTCCCTATGATTATAACGGTTGTTGAATAGTTGTCAATAGTCAATTTCAATAAGTTTAAAATTCTTTCTACGGGCCACAATAAACCTGCGAGGTGATGGACGATGAAAAAACTGATCACGGCCGGATGCGTCCTGACGTTATGCGGATTACTGGCACTTTTGGGCTTCTACGGCTACGCTTATTTATCGTATGTCCCGCTGCTGGGACAGGACAGCCGGATCCGTCTTTATAATAACCAGGGCGGTCTGATTTATGAATCGACCTACCAGAAAAACAGCGAATGGATAAATTTGGAGGACGTCCCGCAGACGATGATCGACGCGGTGATCTCGATTGAGGACCGGCGTTTTTATCAACATTACGGTCTGGATCCGGTCCGGATTGCCAAAGCGGTGCTGGTCAACGCTGAAAACGGTGATATCGTGGAAGGCGGTTCAACGATTACCCAGCAGCTGGCGCGCAACCTGTTTCTGACGCTCGACCAGACCTGGTCGCGAAAGTTTCAGGAAGCAGTGTACGCCGCGAAGCTGGAAATGCATTTCTCCAAGGATCAGATTCTGGAAACCTATCTGAACACCATCTATTACGGCCATGGCGTCTACGGCATCCAGAAAGCCGCCGCGTTTTTCTTCGGCAAGGAGCTAAACGACTGCACCTTAGGCGAAATGGCGATGCTGGCGGGAATTCCCAACGGTCCTTCTTTATTTTCTCCGTTTATCTCGATGGACAACGCCCGTTCGCGGCAGGCCGTCGTCTTGCAGGCGATGGTCGACAACGACAAGCTTTCCCAAAGCGAAGCCGACAGCGCAAAAGCGCAGCCGGTGCTGCTGGCGGACTTTTCCACCCAGAAAATCATGGGCTCCAGCGGGTATTATAAGGACGCCGTGCTGACGCAGCTGAAAGAGATGGGCTTGCTCGATCAGGAAACGCTGGAAAAGGGGCTGAACGTCTATACCTATCTGGATCCGCAGATGCAGACGATTTTACAGGACGCCGTCGACGATCACATGCCCGATACCGATCAACAGATCGCCGGATTAATTCTGGAGCCGTTTACCTTCAACGTTCTGGCGATGGTCGGCGGCCGGGACTACACAACCTCCCAATACAACCGCGCGCTGTATTCCACCCGGCAGGTCGGCTCGACGATCAAGCCGCTGCTTTACTACATCGCCCTGCAGCAGGGGTTGTCTCCCTCCTCGACCTTTCTTTCCACCGCGACCCAGTTTCAGATCTCCCAAAGTGTGTTTTATGCCCCGACTAATTACCGCAATGTCTATCCGGAAAAGGAAATCTCGATGATCAATGCGATCGGCGTGTCGGATAATATCTACGCCGTGAAAACGCATTTGTTTCTGGGCATGGATCTGTTGGCGGACGGTCTGGCCGCCTTCGGCATCGAATCTGAGGAAGCCACGGCTGCGATGGCTTTGGGTGCGACGCATTTCCCGCTGATCGACCTGGCGAAGATTTACAACACGTTCGCTTCCGAGGGATTGGTGGACGAGCCGTCGATGATCCGGTTAGTCACCGATAACGCCGGCAACATCCTCTACCAACGCCAGGAAAACCCGAAACAGCTGCTGCACCGCGATGAAACGCTGATGCTTTCCCAGCTGCTGCGGGCGCCATTCGATATCAAAAATCTGCAGGTGATGACGCCATCCCTGTTAGGCTATGAGCCGTATACAACGACGGCCGCAAAGTCCGGGTCCAGCGACTGGGACAGCCTGATCGCCGGGTATAATCCGCAGATGACCGTCGTGCTGTGGAGTGGTTATGATGAAAATGAGAAACTGGAAACCAACGAGGAACGGCGGGTGCCGAAACAGATCTGGAAGCAGATCTTCAACACCGTTTATCCCCAGGATTCCCCCGGCCCCTGGTACACGCTCAGCCCCGAGCTGGAGGAACGGCGCGTGGATCCGATCAGCGGACAGCCCAGCTCTGCCGGTTCGCTCTACTGGTTCCGCCGCACTGATCCGTAAGCGGAACGCCGTCTTTCCTGCACGGGTTATTTCTGAAATGATTGTTAACGAAAAAAAGGAAGGCGATTTCTGGAACCTTCCGTTTTTCTGCAACATAGTCTGGGGCAGGAGGAATTGCGATGATCCGAGGGCTATGTACCGGCCTGGCCGGCATTCTGACACTTTTTGGACTTTGGGCAGCGATGAACTGGCCCGCGCTGTTGTGGGCGAATCACAGCGCAGGCATGGCATGTTTAACCTGTCAGATGACGCTGCTCGCCTTTCTGTTATACCGGCATGAATAAACGGCGGCGGCATGGAATCCACTCGACTTCCGGGTCCGGCCGCAAGACCTTTCCCCACTGTGTCAGCTGCTTTGCCAGCTGATCGCGCAGGTATTCGTAATCCGCGCAATATGCGCTAGGGAGTTGGGCGCTGATCCAGGCTTCCTCGCCGATCCAGACAAATCGCAGGCCGCCGGCGTCGATCGGAGTCCCGGCCTTGTTCGCCAGCTGATTCCAATGATGAATCTGGGCGATGGCTTCCCCACGCCGGGCGACTTCGGCTTGCTTATAAGTCAGAATCCGGGCTTCGAGCCGATGGATCTGAAGCTGGGGATCGATCTGACACCGCAGCACGCCCACGCCCGTTCTTTCCTCATCCTTCTCCCATTCAATCCGGCATGCGCCCTCCCTGCATCGGCCGGACTTTTTCCTTTTTCCAACAGGATTGCCTTCCTGAAAAAAGCCGCCGTCAGAGACAGCCAGCCCTGAAAGTGATCCGCAAGGAACCCCGATCCAGCCGCTGTGAAAGCCCCACAGCCACATCAGGCGATGATGAAAACGAAGGCTCAGCCGCAGTGCATCGGGATTTTCATCGAGAATGCCGCCCACGATCAGCTGTTTTTCAACCTTGCTGATAACGCCGACGACGTCCAGATTTCCCTCTTTTACCTGAAAGCACCGGCGAAATGAAGCGGGAAACGTTGGATCCAGAAAACGGGGATCGTTCACCCGCCGCTGCCCGGCCTCGCTCCGGTATTCTTTTTCCGTCAACCATTTCCACCGCATTGAAAACTCCCCCTTTTTTCACATCTGTCAATTAAATCAGACATTTTATGACAGCGAAAAAACGAAAGGAAAAGCCCTGTTTCCAGAAAAATTCCGGACTTACAGGGCTGTCAGGGAAAGTCTACTTTTTGTGTTTGATCCGCAGGAATGGAAAACCGCGCGGATCGTCAGCCGTATTATATCATGATTTCCAGCTTTTGGAATCTTTCCGCAGAGAATTTTACAGGCTTACCGGCCCGGAGGGTCACTCTCCATTTCCCGCGGATAGTACATCCGCAGATCATTCTTGGATTCCCCATGCACCAGTGCCGCCGCGATGACCGAGGCATCGGATAATTCCTCAATCGTGCCATCCTGCATCAAAACCCAGACCATCGAATTTTCATTTCCCTGATAAGGCTGATATGGCCGTTGGCGGACTTCGTCTACGGTCAGATAATACGTCGGATCCCAGCCGTTTTCCACCAACCGTGCACGCATCGCTTCCAGCTGATCGTGCGTATGGATTTCGCAGGACTGAAACAGATCGCGGTCCAAAAGCCGCCGCGCCAGATCCGCCGCGATCGGATCTGCGCTTTGCCGCAGCAGCGTAAACCCGTAGTTGCAGGCGGATTCATCCATCAGAAAATGATCCTCGACGCTGACGCCGCGTCCTGAGAGGAATGCGTTGAAAATTGGAATTTGTTCCAGAATCGGACTGTGCTGATCCCGCAGCTGTTTTAACCGTGCAAACATCAGCGCGAGCATCGACTCAAAGCTGCGCGATACCGGATGAAAATAAACCTGCCAGTACATGTGATAGCGGGCCATGATGTAATCCTCGACGGAATGCATGCCGCTTTCCTTGACGACCATTTTATGATCGCGCACGCGAATGGTCCGCAGGATTCGTTCCAGATCAAATTCCCCGTATTTCGTCCCGGTGAAGTACGCATCCCGAAGCAGGTAATCCATCCGGTCAGCGTCCAGCTGACCGCTGATCATCTGAACAAGAATTTTATTGGGATGGGTGTGGTCGATCACCGCCGCCACCTTTTCCGGCAGCGATGGGCTGCAACGGACTAACGCGCGATGGACTTCGGTATCTTCCAGAATGATCCGGCGCGTCATTTCCTCATGCCTGGCGATCGTCACCGATTCAAACGCATGGGAGAACGGACCATGCCCCAGATCATGAAGCAGACCGGCGGCCATGACCGTAATCTTTTCCTCCTCGCTCAGCGTTTCCCGCAGATCGCGGACTTCCTCGACCATCCGCCGGGCGATCTCATACACCCCTAAAGAGTGCGCGAACCGGGAATGCTCCGCGGTATGATAAACCTGAAACGCCCCGCCCAGCTGCCGGATCCGCTTCAGCCGCTGGACCTCGCGGCTGTTGATGCAGTCCCAGATCACTTTCAGATCAACGTGAATATAGCCATGAATTGGATCGCGAAGCACTTTGACTTCGTTGAGTTTCTCAAACATTGTTTTCCACCTGGCCTTTCTGCTTTTATTTTAAAGGTTTATCCCGATAATTACAATTCACGAGCGGCTGAGTTTGATGGTTTGTTGTATAATGAAACCAAATCGAAGAAAACCGGCAGGACCGGTTAAAAAAAGGAGGACTTTTTATGACGACAATCGGCTGGATCGGCACAGGCAATATGGCATCGGCGATCATTCACGGCATTACTCAGAAAACGCAGGCTTATGCGATGGCGGCGTATTCGCCGCATTTAGCGGAAAAGACGGATTTCCCGGCACAGAAGCTGAATTCCTCAGCCGAAGTGGCAAAGGTCAGCGACGTTTTATTTCTGGCGGTCAAACCGGTTAAAATGGCGGAGGTGCTCGCCGAGATCAAACCGGCGCTGCGGCCGGAAACGCTCGTCGTGACGATCGCCGTTTCTTTGACATTGGACTGGTACGCCCGGCGCCTGGGTGAAAACGTCCATCTGGTCCGCACCCTGCCCAACACCTGCGCGGCTGTCGGGGAAGGGTTTACCGCGCTGACGTTTAACGCCCAAGTCACGGAATCGGAAAAGCAGCTGGCACTTTCCTTATTGGCCATGACCGGGAAAACCGCGGTGATCGAGGAAGCGCAGATGAACGCGGTATCCGCCCTGACCGGCAGCACCCCGGCTTTGATTTATATGATAATTGAAGCGATGGCCGACGCCGCGGTCAAACACGGAATTCCGCGCGCTCAGGCGTATGCGATGGCAGCTCAGGCCGTGAAAGGCGCCGGGGCGATGGTGAGCGAAACCGGACTGCATCCGGGAATTTTGAAGGATCAGGTCTGTTCCCCAGCCGGCAGCACGATCGTCGGCGTGGAAAAAGCGGAAGCCCTGGGCTTACGTTCAGCCATGCTGGAAGCGGTCGACGCGATCATTGAAAAAACAAACCAGATTTCCGGCTGATCCCTTTTTACACAATCAGAAAGTTTTATACTGTAATTGAATATAACTAACCGCAGTCAAATTGATATACTTAATGCGGTGATAAGGATGAAAGAGAAAAAAAAGAAAAATGGTTTTACTTTGATTGAATGCATTGTCGTTGTTGCGATTCTGGTGGCCTTGTTAATCATGCTGGTCCCCAAGCTGACCGGTTTCACAGAAACGGCAGCGGATACCGCCGCATTGAATAATCTGAAACAAATTGATAAAGCGTTTACCGCCGCCGACATCAAAGCCCGCGTTCAGGAAGGCTATCTCCTTAATCAGAACAGCGAAGTTCTCCTTCCTTTTAACTCTGCCATGCCGGGAGGCAATCAGGAATATGAAATCAGAGTTACCGAATTAATCGAAGAAATGATCGGAGAGGAACTCGCAAAACGATATTCAATTCTTTACGGACAAACGACGTTTCTTATTCAATATTATACAGGTGAGAAATTTAAATCCGATTATTATACCTATGAAAACGGTACCTATTTAAAGTGTGAGGCTGCCGGTTCATGCAAACCGTTATCCTTTCGTGAAGAATAACGAAAACATTCCGGTCAACGGGAAACGTGGATCGGAATGTTTTTTTATTTGCACACGTTAATCCACGCTTGTGCCTGCGCGATTTCATACAACCGGTCCGGCGTCAGCTCGATCGCGCTGTTGCCGCTGCCGCAGGCCGGAAACACCGTTTCAAACCGTTGAAGCGATTCATCCAAATAAACAGGAATTCCCGGATGGATGCCAAACGGACAGACGCCGCCGATCGGATGACCGATTACCGGTTCCACTTCCTCATAGCTTAACATTTTCGCTTTCACATGGAAAAACGCCTTATATTTCGCATTGTCGATCTTCTGATCCCCGGCCGTCACGACCAGCACCGGCTGATCCTGCACCCAAAACGACAAGGTTTTCGCGATCCGCGCTTCCTCCGTGCCCAGCGCTTTGGCCGCTAACGCCACCGTTGCGCTGGAATGCTCCAGCTCAATGATCTGATCGGCGCAGCCCCATGCTTTTAAATATTCCCGGGCTTGTTCAATCGCCATAACATCACTCCCAATCTGTTTTTAATCCTACCTCACTTTGAAGGAAGACGCAAGAATTGACGAAATACGATATCAGGTTACATTGAAACATCACGCTTCTGCAATTAAAAATCTCAGCCATTTTACATGAACAGATATTTAATAATTAAGAATTCCGTCCCCGCTTTCGCTGCGGTCGTTCTGGCCGTGGTATCGTTTGATGCATCGGTTGGGCGGGCAGGAATTCTTTTTTTATGCTTTTTTAATTATCAGTTAAGGAACTACGGAAATAAACTCTCATGCTAAGAAATTCTTCAATCAGTGGTTACATTATCGTCTGTTATTTCTCAACATGCATTTTATCTATTGGAAAAACAAGCGTAAACGTCGTGCCTGCGCCCACTGCACTTTCAACCTGAATCTCAATCTGATGCCGGACGGCGATTTCTTTTGCGATTGCCAGCCCCATTCCGGAGCTGCCGCGCTCAATTCCTTTTCCCTGCCGGTAAAAGCGTTTAAAGATATTGGAAAGAGCTTCCTGATCCATGCCTGCACCTTCGTCCTGAATCACAATTTCTCCGCGGTCGGTCTGATAATAATAAATAGATTTTCCTGATTCTGTGTATTTAACCGCGTTATCCAGAATCAACATCAACAACTTGCGGATCAGCTCATAATCGCCCAGGATGACGAAATCATTCTCCGGCGGCTGCGTGACAAACTGAATTTTCTTTTTCATCGCCATGCCGCGGGCGCTCATCGCCGTATCGGACATCACCTCGGAAAGATGAACCGGCTCCTGTTTAATTTTAAATTCCTTGGTTTTCAAGGTTGAGATCATCAACAGGTCCTGAATCAGTTTCTGCAGGTACTGACTTTCCGCCAACATCTGCCGGTAATAGGCGGCGACATCCTGAGGATTCTTGATCACCCCGTCCGCCAGCGATTCCAGCGACCCGCGAATCACGGTCACCGGTGTTTTTAATTCATGCGAGATATCCGCCAGGAAATTATCGTGCATTTTCGCTTCGTTTTTTTGAATTTCCTTGCTTTTGCGCAATTCGATCGCCAGCTGATCCATCGAATAGGCCAGCTGTCCGATTTCATCCTTCTGATGGATATTCGTTTGAATCGACAGATTGCCATGCGCCAGCTCGTTGGCAATCTGCGTGATTTTCCGGATCGGCGCGGTAAAATGAAAGGACATGAACACGCTGACCAACAGAAGCATCAGCAAGACGACCAGCGTCAGCCCGAAAAGAAAGCGGTTGATCTTCGACTGCATCGCCGCAGAATCGCCGGCCTGATGCAGGATCAGAAGAACACCGACAGTTTCTCCCTGATTATTATGAATCGGCGCGGCCCCGGCGATGATATGCCCTTCTTCCGTCGGAAACTCAAGACAGGAGCTTTCTCCCGCCAACGCTGAATCCCGGACGGTTTCCGCTTCCGGGATCAAAGTGATATCGTTTTTCTGAATCAGCTGATCTTCGTTTAAGTACAGATATTCGCCATTTTGATCGCACAGGGAATAGCTGTAATCGCTGATATCGGAAAGCAGGGCCAGACTGTATTCCGCATTTCCCGTATCCCGAACCGCCTGGATAAAGTTATCCGGCCGCGTGTCTTCCGGAAGCATGCGTTCAAAGGTTTCCGCCGCGTTTTCCGCGCCGCGGAAAATGATATCGACGTGATGCGAATTCAGAACGTCGGCGGTGAAGTGCGAAAAATTATACACCAGAATCACCGCATAGCTCAGAATCACGGCGCTGAACATAACGACCAGCTTACTTGTCAGCTTGCTCATGCTTTTTTTCCTCATAGGCAAAACTGTACCCTACGCCCCAGATCGTTTTGATGGAGAAACAGGGGTGCGGATATTCGTCCAGCTTGGCGCGCAGCCGCTTCACGCAGGAATCCACCGCCCGGTCATAGCTTTCCCCACTGTATCCCCAAACCAGATCGAGAAGAATCTCGCGGGAATACACCCGGCCGGGATGAGAAGCGAGCAGTACCAGCAGCTCCATTTCTTTCTTTGTCAAATTGATCGGCTTGCCGTCCAGACTGACTAAATTCCGGCTTTCCTGAATCATTAAATTTCCATAAACGAAATCGGCCTGTTCCGGATTGTCCTCCGTTCTGCGCAAAACCGCGCGGATCCGCGCCATCACCTCCTGACAGGAAAACGGCTTGAGGATGTAATCGTCCGCCCCGATATCCAGTCCCATGACGCGGTCCTGATCGGCTGTCTTGGCAGTAATCATCAAGATCGGCACACGGGATACTTTGCGGATACACTGGCAGACTTCAAAGCCGTCGATATCCGGAAGCATCACGTCCAGAAGGATGACATCCGGCTTATAATTGGTAAAATAGGTAAGTCCTTCCTGACCGGTATGCGCGATCACCATCGTGTAGCCGGCTTCTTTTCCATAATGATATAAAATGTTGCAGATCGATTCGTTATCATCCACTATTAAAATCGTTTTCATGTTTGTTCTCCCGTTTTTATTATAACAAACAACAGAATTGCGTCAAAACTGTGTCAAAAACAAAATATTTTCAACACATTGTTAAATTATTATCTTGTTGCATTGTAAGAGGAGGAAAGACAATGAAAAAGCTTCTTAAACTGGCTTTATGTCTGGTGCTCGCTGCTTCAGCCGCCGGCTGTGGCAACAACGGCGGCGCCGGCACGCCAACCCCGGATACCTCAGCCGCCGCGCTGACGCCGGGAACCTATACTGCGACCGTCACCGGCCACAACGCGCCGATCACGATTGAGGTCACGGTCAGTGATCAGGCGATCGAATCAATCAACGTCGTTGAATCGTCGGAGACGGCCGGAATCGGCACCAACGCAATGGAAAAGCTGACCGATGAGATCATCGCCAACCAAACCGTCAATCTGGATACGATCACCGGAGCGACGATCACCAGCGCCACCTTTATTTCCGCAGTCAAAGACGCGCTGACTCAGGCTGGCGCAGATCTGAATACCTGCTTCAACACCGAAGTCGCGGCGGAAGCACTCAACGACAGCTATGACTGCGACGTGCTGGTCATCGGCGGAGGCGGATCCGGCATTACGGCCGCCGTGCGGGCCGCTCAGACCGGAGCGAATGTCATCTGTTTGGAAAAGAACGGCTTCATCGGCGGCGATACGGTCTTAAATGCCGGCACGATGGTTGCCACCAATTCCCGGATTCAAAAAGAAGTCCTGAATGAAACGCAGGATTCTTCCGACTTGTTGTACGAGGATATCATGAGGGTCGGATTGGAAAAGAATGACCCGGTGCTGGTCAGACTGCTTGCCGACAACATCGGCGAGTGCATCGACTGGCTGACCGACGATTTAAAAATTGCTTATGACGCGGCCGCAACGCAGTATCCGGATCATTCCGCTTCCCGGCAGATCGGCGTTGTCGGACGTTCCGTTTCCTTCCTGGATCAGATGCAGACGCTGCTGGCACAAAATCATGGTCAGCTGTTCACCGATGTGCGGGCATCCAAGCTTCTCACGGATGACAACGGCGCGGTGATCGGCGCTGTGGGCACGCATGCGACAGGCAAGGAAGTCACCTTCAACGCGAAATCCGTCGTCCTGGCGACCGGCAGCTTCGGCGCGAACCAGGAGCTGCTTCCAAAATCGCTGGATGGATATCTGTTCTATGGCCGCGACAGCGACACCGGCGACGGCTTGGTCATGGGTGAAGAAGTCGGCGCGGCGACGATCAATCTGGATTTAGTCAAGGTTTACGCGCAGGGTGTTGAAAAGCTCCCGACCAAGGGGTTAGCCGCCACCGCCAGTTCGACGGCAGCGACCAACGGCCACGGTGCGATTTATGTCAACTCCAAGGGTGAACGCGTAGTCAGCGAAGTCGGCACATTAAGCGACATCACTAATGCTACCGTGGCTCAGGAAGATAAAATTCTTTATCTGGTCATGGATGAAGACGCCTATGCCGCCTATCTTGCCAAATCTGTGGAAGATAAGTTAATCCCTTCGGAAGCTTCGATCGAGGACTGGTATTCAGTTTCCAACAATGGCAAGCCGATTATCGTCAAAGGTGAAGATTTGAGCGCGCTGGCAGGCCAGATGGGCATCGACGCAGAAGGCTTAGCCGCGACGGTCGCCGACTACAACGAGATGTGCGCCGCCGGAAAAGACACACAGTTTGACAAACCGGATCCGGTAGCTTTAAAAGAAGGAACCTATGTCATCGTCGAACAGAAGCCGCGTTTCGCAACGACGCTGGGCGGCTTAAAAGCAAACGAAAATCTCCAGATTGTGGATGTGGAAGGCAATCCGATCGCTAATCTCTATGGCGCAGGCTGCGTTGTCGGCGGCGCGAACGGCGCGGATTCCATGACGGCGATGATGCAGGGATGGGCCAATTTCTCCGGTTATACCGCAGGCACAAACGCTGCGAAAAACGCGGGTAAATAAAGGAAGTCCCCACGCTGTTTCATTTCTGTTATTTCCAGATCAAAACGACAAAACCAGACTGCCGCAGTCATCGCACTGTGCCGGTCTGGTTTTTTAATTGTCAGCTTGTGGCCGTCAGATTATGTTTTACAAAGTTTTGCGCAAATCGATTCTTTTGTGAAATCCAGCGATCCTTGAAAAATCGCAATTCATTTTTCATCAGTACCTCCAATAATCGCAGTTCGTTGAATGCCATAATGTCCAAAAATCGCAATAGAGAAGAATGATCGTTTTAGAAAGAGGCGTTTTCACCTTTTTCTCGTCTACAAACGGCCGAGCATCCATTCCATTTCATCGAACCGCATCGAAGCACCCTCGATCAGCGGCAACGGGGTCGCGTGATATTCCGGCCAGTCCTCGTCAGGCGGAAGGACAAGATCGCAAAAATCAGAACTGTAACCATAGTGATCATTCCAGTAAACCCAGCGGTTTTCTGCCTGATGGAGATTGTGGATCACTAAAACGAAGGTTTTCGTTTCTTCCGATTCCCCCAAATTCTCCCTCACCCAGGCGAACAGCTGAGCCGTATTGCCCAGCTCTGAATCAATAAAATATGCGTTTTCAATCGTCAATGTTCCTTCGGGATTCTGTTTATAGCGCAGGCTGGCAAAGCGAAACAGGATTTCCTCCAGCGCAGCCTGGACGTCCGGCGTCTGCGCTTCTTCCCGGGTCAATAAAGGGATTGATCCCTGTATCCGCGGTTCGTCGGTCAGCAGGATATTGCATGCCGGATACCAGTTATACCGGGGTGTCTGACAGCGGGACGCGGCCTGGACACGTTTGAGCTGATCGAGCCATTCCAGATCGCCTGCCTGCTGGGCATAACGCAGATCGTCCTTTAGCAGCCGCGGATTCCATTCTCTTCGATTGGGCGTCGAGGGATATCCAGAATATACGGATGTATGATAATATTCCCACACTTCGCGGCTGATTGCCACTACCAGTTCCTGCATCACGCTGCGTCCAAGCAAAACCAGCGTTAACGCCGCAACAGCCAGAAGCACAAGGTTGATTCCTTTTTGTTTCATTCGCTCGCCAATCCCTTTCCATTCCCCCAGATCCAGGTCGGATCCGCAGCAGCCTGCCGCTCAAATTCCCGGAAGTCAGCCAGGCGCAATTCTTTTTCTCCAAAATGGAAAACATCCTGCTCATCAAAATAGGCGCCCGTGACCTCCACGGCATAAATCTGTTCAGTGTCCAGATCCTCAAAGATGATGATCAGATTCACCTCGCCCTGTTCGTCTGTGCGCAAGGCATATGTAATCCAGTCGGGCTGTCCCGTAAAGTGCGGCATCAGGATCCGCAGAATCTCCGCTTTCTGAGCCTCCAGCCGCGGATCCCGCTCTGTCAGCCCTTCAGACAGACCTTCCACTTGCAGCATCAGAGGCGAGGTGTCCGGCTTGACCTTCAGCAGTTCGGCATATACCGAATCATAAACCGGAATCACAAGCAGCGAATCACCGTTATGCAGCCGATTCAGCGCCGAGATCGGAACCAGCCCGGTTTCTGATTTTGCGAAGAATTCCATATTGGCGCAGAATTCCCCCTGCCGTGTAATATTATAAGAAGACTCGGCATTGGTAAATTCAACATGGCCGCTCCCATTTGCTCCGCTGAACTCAAAAACACCGCAGTGCCGGTAATCCGTCGGCGTTAACTGATGTCGGCGCGTGCTGACTATTCCAATAACATTGCCCAGAATCACAAGCCAAAGCAGCACGGTCAGCGTTTTGGATTCCAGTACCCTTGTTTTCTTCATGGCTTTTGAATTCCCCTTTCTTTATAAAATTATATCATCCCGTTTTTCGTTCTTTCAGCGAACAAAGAAATTGTAAGAATTCCTTCATCATTCAGCGCATCGAAGTCTGCTTTTTCCCCCTTTCTTTTTGCAGGCTGTTCCGTAAGCCTAGCAGCACGCTTTCCCTTCACATAAGTTGGTAGTGGGAAACAAGCTTTCCCATGACCAACTTAAAGGAGGAATTGACTATGAGTATCGTCCAATGTTCATTAAATCAGATCCCGTTGGGTAAGCGCTGCAAAGTCACCCAGCTCAACAGCACCGGTTCGATCCGCACCCGCCTGCAGGATATCGGGTTAGTTCAGGGCACCGAGCTGATTCCGCTGGTCAAAAGCTGCGCCGGCGATCCGGTGGCCTATCTGATCCGCGGTACGGTCATTGCCATTCGCGATAAAGATTCCCGTTCCATCCTTGTCGAGCATGACGAGGAATAGGTATGGGACTTACTGTTCAGTCGACCAGCGCGAAAGCCAGCCGCCGCTTCCAGTTCGGTGATTCCGAGATTCTGATCGCGCTGGCCGGCAATCCGAACGTCGGCAAGAGCACCGTGTTCAACGAGCTGACCGGCATGAACCAGCACACCGGCAACTGGCCGGGAAAAACCGTCGCGCTGGCCAAAGGCATCGCCCGGCATCAGGAAACGGACTACACGCTGGTTGATCTGCCGGGAACGTATTCCCTGATCGCCAACAGCGCCGAGGAAGCGATCGCCAGCGAATTCATCTGTTTCCAAAAGCCCGCCGTAACGATCGTGGTGTGCGATGCGACCGCCCTGCAAAGGAATCTCAACCTCGTCCTTCAAATTCTCCAGATGACCGCGAATGTCGTCGTCTGCGTTAATCTGATGGATGAAGCACGCAAAAAGAAAATTGAAATCGATCTGGAAAAGCTGAGTGAATTGCTTCAGGTCCCGGTCGTCGCCGCCAGCGCGCGCAGTCATCAGGGATTAGACGCATTGATGGACGCCGTCGCGCAACTATGCGAGCATCCCCGCACGCAGATCGCCTGCCTGGATTATCCGTTTGTCATTCAGAACGAATTGGACCGCCTGCGCGGACAGCTGCGGATGCTCGATCCGGCCTACGACATTCCCTGGATTGCCTTGCAGATTCTGAACAATCCGGACTCGACGCTGAAGTCGCTCTACGCATCGACAGCTTTAAATCAGGCGGATATTGAAACACTTCACAGTCTGGCCCTGCGCAGCCGCAAGGTGCTCGATCAGACGTATAAAAACGACAACTGGCCGGACCTGCTGATCCAGTGCCCGGTCCAGCAGGCGCAGCAGCTGGCGGAACAGACCGTGACGATGAACGAGGCCGAGGCGATGAAACGCGACCGGCAGATCGACCGGATTCTGTTCTCCCGCTGGGCCGGGATTCCCTTGATGATTCTGCTTCTGTGTCTGGTGTTATGGATCACGCTGGCCGGCGCGAATATTCCCTCGCAGATGCTGGCGGAATTTCTATTCTCTCTGGAAGTGCCGCTGGCGAAGTTTCTGACGGCGCTGCATCTGCCGGGTGTCATCGTCACGATGCTGAGCGAGGGGATGTACCGCGTATTAGCCTGGGTAGTCGCAGTTATGCTTCCGCCGATGGCGATCTTCTTCCCGCTGTTTACCTATCTCGAGGATCTCGGCTATCTGCCCCGCGTCGCGTTCAATCTGGACAAAACGTTCGCCAAGGCGCATGCCTGCGGCAAACAGGCGCTGACGACCTGCATGGGCTTCGGCTGCAACGCCGCCGGGGTGATCGGCTGCCGGATCATCGACTCTCCGCGGGAACGGCTGATCGCGATTCTGACCAATAATTTTGCTCCTTGTAATGGAAGATTTCCCACGCTGATCAGTATTCTGACCATGTTCTTTCTCGGCTCGGCCGCAGGGCTGACACAGTCGCTGCAGTCGGCGCTGCTTTTAACCCTGACGATCCTGTTGGGACTGGGTATGACGTTTTTAGTCAGCAGGCTGTTGTCGGCTACGGTCTTAAACGGTGTACCTTCCTCGTTCACGCTGGAGCTGCCGCCTTACCGCCGGCCGCAGCTGGGCAAGGTACTGGTTCGCTCGGTATTTGACCGCACATTATTCGTTCTGGGACGGTCGATCACCGTGGCCGCGCCGGCCGGGATTCTGTTGTGGGTGATGGCCAACGTCGGCGTGCAGGGGCAGTCGCTGCTCGCCTGGGCGTCGGGGTTCCTCGATCCGTTAGGCCGCTTCATGGGACTGGACGGCGTAATTCTGATCGCCTTCCTCCTCGGATTTCCAGCCAATGAAATCGTCATCCCGATCATCATCATGGCCTACATGGCCAACGGCTCGCTGATCGAAATGAGCAGTCTGAGCGCGATGAAGGACTTGTTTCTGGCGCAGGGCTGGACGTTGACAACGGCGGTATGCACCTTGATCTTCGTGCTGTTTCACTGGCCTTGTTCGACGACCTGCCTGACCATTTACAAGGAAACCAAGAGTGTCAAATGGACCGCCGCGGCGATCCTGATCCCGACAATATGCGGTGTCGTCTGCTGCAGTCTGGCGGCGTTTATCCTGCGGTTGTTCTAAACAGGAATAAGAAAATCCGTTCATCCACAGCGGTAAACCTTCTCTTTCTGCACGATCATCCAGTTTTCTTTCCCCTGTGATCTTCACCTTTCTTCCCTCCCTGTTGGAGCGCTGCTCGCGCTCCTTTTTCTTTTTAACGGTCTATTGCAGACCGATTTCGGTCAAAACAGAAAAGACAGTTATCCTCGCAACTGGGCAAAGACCTGATAAGGCTGTGCGGAAAGGGGCAGGCTAAAATGCAGGAGGTGGCGCAGATGTTTCGACTTGCGGTCTTTTTCTGCGTTTTAATTCTGGGGATAGAGAATGGGGTTCTGCCGGGAGCTGCGGAGATTGAATATTGGAAGTGGATCGGGGTTGTCCTGTGTCTGGCAAGCGCGCTGATGTCCAGAGGGAAGGGGCAGCAGGCGGATCCTCTGTCGCTTCTGGTTCTGACCGGCTGTGCCCTGGCCGATTTGTTTCTGTTATTTACCCGGCAATGGGAAACCGGGATCGCCGGCTTTTGTCTTGTCCAGCTGTGTCTGAGCTTCAGCCTGATTTCCCGGGAACAAACACTCCAGCTGTGCCTGATCCTCGGCGGCTTGTTCTTTATCGCAGGGCTGCTTCTGAAACTGCCGGAAATGATCTGTCTGGTGATGTTCTACGCAATTCAAACCAGCTTTAACCTCAGCGCGGCGCTGAGAATGCTTACGCATACTTTCCTTTTGAAATTCGCGTTTGACAAGCTTGGGAAGAATCCATCTGAGCTTCAGCCCCCTTCAGCCGATATCCGGTTTCGTTTCTGGACGGCAATGGGAACCGTGTTATTAGCTCTGTGCGACCTGAACGTCGTGCTCTTTCAGCTGGGCGGTCCGCTGGCGGCGGCCGGCGGCTGGATCTGGCCGTTCTATCTGCCAGCCCTGCTTTGCTTCGCTCATGCCGCACGGTGAGGTCATCCGGCCTTCCATGAAAGCAAAGCCTGAAGTTTCCCACCCGAAAGAGCGCTGACATGCGGTTTATTCTTTTGTCTGGTCAGGAATCTGCCGGCTTCGCGAAGTCTGTGTGATTGCTTTTGCCAAATTGATCAGCGTGCGTAAGCGCAGAAATTTCTGGGGATATCCTTTTAAACGAACATAAGAAACAGTCTATTTTATAACGAATCGAGGCATTGTCCATGTTTGAAATCTTCTTTAGAACCTCAGTGGGAGTGCCGGCCCAACAGCGCAAACAAACCTGTCTCGCCTTGATCCAAAAATACGGCAGCCGCAGTTTGATTATCGCAATTCGGCCTCGCTCGGCGGATTGCCCCGGGACGTTTCATCACTCCCCTCCATCCAAAGAAACTCAGATTTTATGCTTGTCCCCAAGAGCGGCGAGCGTCTTTTCCGGCAGTTTGTAGAAGCAGCGGAGCACAGCGGCGCAAGCGCTCCACCGCAAGGCTATCGCACAGCTGCAAGCTCTCTGAAAAAATTGATTTCTGAATTTCATAGTCCGCTGTCTTTGGTTTTTCCCTCAGAGCGCTTTGTGAAAGCAATACTTTGTTAAATTCTGCTCTTTCCTCACGAGTTAGTGCTATACTAAAATAAAGGAAGGTGAGATTTATGGGTAAACTCTCTGGTAAAATTGCCATCGTCACCGGGGCCAGCTCCGGGGTCGGCGCGGGGATCGCGAAGGTCTTAGCCGCGCATGGGGCTTCCGTCGTCCTCTGTGCCCGCCGTCAGGAAAAACTCGACGAGATTCGCCGCGAAATTGAAAATCGGGATAACGAAGGCGAAGTGATGACGGTCGCCTGCGACGTTGTCGACGACGCCCAGATCCACCGGGCCATCGAAGCAACAATCGCCCGCTTCCACACCATTCACATTCTTGTCAACTGCGCTCAGGGCGCGATGCTGTACCGGGCAATTCCCGATATTGACAGCGATTATGCCTTACTCGCTTACAAGACCGGACCGCTGGCCAGTCTGAAATTCATGCAGCTGTGCTATCCTTACATGAAGGAAAACCACTGGGGCCGGATCATCAACACCGCCTCGGCTGCCGGTGTTGACGGCAACGAGGGATTCGGTGCTTACGGCATGGCAAAGGAAGCCATCCGTGCGATCACCCGCACAGCCGCCCGGGAATGGGGGCAGTATGGGATTACCTCCAACGTCTTCCTGCCGATCATTTCGACCGAGACGTTCCGCACCACCCAACCGGCGGCTTTGAAGTCGCTGGAACGCCAGTCTCCGCTGCACCGCATCGGCACAACGGAAGAGGACTGCGGACCGATCATCGCCTTTTTGGCCTCTGACGATTCCGCTTATCTCAACGGTCAGAGCTTCATGCTGGACGGCGGTCTGCACATGCACTCTTAATCTGCCGGATAGCGCAGCCTGCGCTCAGGGTTTCCTTTCCCTGAATTACCAAAAAAACCGTTCTCCCCACAAAGCGAAAAACAACACTGACTTTCCCATCCGCGTTTATGGATCAGCGAACATTTGAATCCGAGAAAAGTTCCGGAAGAAAACGGAATTTTTTTCTTTTTGTCGAAAGGAAGAAATGGGAAAATCAGGAATTAATGATACAATGGAAGGCAGAGGTGATATCCAACATGGAAAGAAAAGAAATTCGAATTGAAGATACCTGGGATCTGAGCGGATTGTTCGCCGATCAGGCCCAGTTTGACGCCGCTCTAAAACATGCGAAACAGCTGCTGAACCAGATCACGCAGGCACAGGGACACATCACGGAGTCCCGTGAAAGCTTCCGCAGCTTTATGGACAGACAGGAGGAACTGCAGCGGCAGTGCGAAAATCTGACGGTTTATGCCCAGATGCGCGCCGACGTGGAACCGGAAGATCCGCAGGTCCAGCAGAATCTGGCCAAGTCGGTCACTTTTGTCAATCAGGCCGCAGCGGCGACAACCTTTGTCGATCAGGAACTGATCGAGCATCGCAATGTGATCGAAACGTATCTGAACGCGGAAGACTGCGCAGATTACCGCTATCCGATGGAAGAAACGTTCCGCACCATCCCGCATCATCCAGACGCTCAGACCGAGCAGCTGCTGGCGCAGATGAGCGATCTGTTTCAAAATCCGCAGAAAACGTTCAAAGCGTTCGTACCGGAATTTAAACCGGTGATGATCGACGGAAAAGAGGAATTCTTAAATCAGGCGATCATGAACCAGCTGCTTCACAATCCGGACAGAGAAATCCGCAGGCAGGCGTTTGAGCATTTCTATGAAGAATACCGCCGGCATCAGAACGTTTTCTGTTCGACCTTGATCGGCCACGCCCAGGGACAGGTGCTCCAGGCAAAGCTGCATCATTTCTCCAGCGCGCTGGAAGCAAGCCTGTTTGAGGACGGCGCGGATGTTCCGCTGTTTAATCAGGTACTGGACATGGCCAACACCAGATATCACAAAACTTTCTGGCGCTATAACGAATTAAAAAAGAAGATCGTGGGACTGGATGACTGCACCAGTTATGATTTGAACGTCCCGTTAGTTCAGGCTGTCGATGCACATTATGATCTCGATCAGTGCTTTGAAATTCTGGATCAGGCGTTAGCGCCGTTAGGCGAAGAATATCAGGCTTTATTAAAACGGGCGCGGGCTGAGCGCTGGATCGACTATTATCCGCATCAGGGCAAGCGCGGGGGTGCGTATTCCTGGGGCACCTACGATTCCAATCCGTTTGTCCTGACCAACTTCACCGGCGGTTATGATTCCTTAAGCACGCTGGCGCATGAGCTGGGCCATTCGATGCATTCGTTCTTCTCCCACCGGGCCAATCGGCCGTTATTGGCGGATTACCGCATCTTTGTCGCGGAGGTTGCTTCCACGGTCAACGAAGTCTTGCTGAACCAGTACATGCTGCAAAACAGCGACGATCCGAAAATGAAGGCTTCACTGCTGTACAACATGCTGGAGCAGCTGGTCGGAACGCTGTACCGTCAGCCGATGTTCGCCCAGTTTGAAGCATGGCTGCACGAGCAGCTGGAAGCCGGGCAGGCTCTGTCTTCCTCCGATTTGACAGATTATTATTACAAACTGAATCAGGACTACTATGGTCCATCCGTCACCGTGCATGAACTGGAAAAATACAAATGCTATTCCGTTCCGCATTTCTATTACAACTTCTACGTTTATAAATACACGATCGGCATGTCCGTCGCCTTATCCTTCGCTTCCCGGATTCTCAGAGGAGAAACGGAAGCTTACCTGCGCTTTTTAACACGCGGAGGCAGCTGCGCTCCGATTGATCAGCTGGTTGAAGCCGGCGCGGATCCGCGCGGCGAACAGGTCTATGACGACGCGTTCCGCTATTTTGAAGAAACGCTGGATCAGTTTGAAAAGCTGATGCGGGAAATCTGAATTTCCCCACGTGCTTTCGGCACAACAAAAATCCTGCTTTTGCCCGGCAGACTCCGAGCGAAGCAGGATTTTTTAATCTTCTCTTTTTATTCCGCCTGAATCTGATCCTCGGATGCCGGGAAGCTGGCCGGCGCGATGGCAGAAGACAGCGGCAGTTTCTTATTTAACGGCAGCGCGGCTTTCTGCACGATCTGGAAAAACCGTTCGGCGATCCGGCTTTGCGGCCGCAGCGGTATCGCCACGCTGAGCTGCCATGGATTCTTGTTGCGCATCGGAATTTTGACGATCTTTTCGCTTTCGATCGGAAACTGAGGATTGCTGATCGCCAGCCCTTTGCCTTCCTCGACCAGCCGGCGGATTGCTTCCAGATCGCAGCCGCAGTACACAATCCGCGGCGCGGCATTGGCCATCCGCATGTGGACGTTGTAACAATCGTAGATTTTATAACTTTCGTTTAAGGTTAAAAAAGGTTCGTTGACCAGATCGTGAAAGGTGACGAAGCTGTGCGAAGCGAGCCGATGTCCCCACGGCACGCATAATTCGTTATACGCCTCAAACAGCCGGACGTTCTGCAGTTCGCTGGTGAAGATCGGGCCGGTGATGAAGGCGGCGTCGACTTCCTGCCGCAGCAGTTTTTCCTCAACGATTTTATCCGAGTACTCGCTGAGAATCACCCGAACCTCAGGCTCCGTGCGCTCAAATTGTTCCAGCAGTCCCTGCACCATCGCATAGGTATTGCTTGAGATTGCCACGCTCAGCGTCTTATCGGAATTCCGGCGGATATCGTCGTTGATCTGTTCCAGCTGCCGCACAAGATCCTTGATCTGCGTGTAATAGAGCCGTCCTTCCTCGGTCATTTCCGTTTTGCGCTGCTGAAAGATCAACAAGTCGATATCCAGCTCCTTCTGCAGCGATCGCAGGCTTTTATTCAGGCCCTGCGGAGAGATATAGAATTTTTTGGCGCTTTGAGTCATATTGCCGGTTTCGCACACGTCGATAAAATATTTCAGCTGTTCCAGATTCATGGCAAAACCCTCCTGCGGCAGACATTCTGCGCTACAGCTATTGTAACAAATAGTTGATGATCAGTTCAACGCTTTGTTTGCGTCATTCGTTCATTCTTTCACTATAATGAAGCATACAAGGAGGAAAGAAGAAATGAAGAAAGGATTGATGATGATCGCCGCTTGCATGACGGCGTTCTCTCTGGCCGCTTGCGCGACAACGAAAGCGCCGGAAACCACAACAACCCCGGAGCCGACGGTTCCGGCGGAAGAGGTGAAACAGCCGAAGGATGGCAGCTACACTTCGTACATGACGTATTACGATCACCCGGCTTACCTGGCCACGGCGACCGTGACGGTAAAAGAGGGTAAAGCGACCGGTTACACATTTGAGGAATGTCATCTGCCGGATCATTGGGCGACGTTCACCGAAGAAGAAATTGCCGGCATGGATGAAAGCAATTACATCCCCGGCGTAGCCGTCACGGGTGCAAAGGGGTATTATGCCAGACAAGTCCAATTAGGAACTGGGGATGAGGCCATCATCCTGACCGGCGAAGGGGACGGAACCGGCATGCCGATTTACAGCAATGATCAAATCAAGGATTTCAGCAAGGAGATCTTGAACGAAGATTTAGCGGCCTGGTATATGGAACAGCTGGCAGCCGGCAACTACTGGTGTCTGGATGAAGAGGGAAATCCGATCGAAGATTGCGCGACCTACACGCTGGATCGGAAAGACGGCGTACATCTGGATAAAACGCAGTCCCGGTTTAAGACGTTGATCGGACATTGGACCGCAGTCGGCACGGGCTATGGCATTGAAGGCGGCGAACTGGGCTGGAGCGGCAACCTGAAAAAGATCGGCGATTTCTGCATTGAAAATCAGTTCCCGGAAGGAGAATTCGGCAGAAATGAAGATAATGTCGGACTGGTTGGCGACGTTGTTACCGGCGCCACGGCGACGGAATACGAGAACTATATCGGAATGTACTACGCTGCCTGGCAAAAGGCTTTTGAATAAGGTTTAACTGGTAACTTGCACTGCCGCTGCGGACTTCCCATTTTGTTGTTTCTTCCTGCAAGAACAACCATCGAAGCAACCGCGCAGAGAAAAAATGAGCTGGAATCGGAAAGAATACTCTTTCATAGATTCCAGCTTTTTCTGATTTGGGAATGTCCGGCAAGCGGAAGGAAAATCTCCCCCAACATACAAATCCCCTAACAAGACGAGCTTATCCGCTCCTTGAATCTGATCAAGGATCATCTTCAGCTTGTCAAAGTCCCCATGGATATCGCTGAGTACCGCTATTTTCATTCTTTGTTCCTCTTCTGTTCTAATTAAGTTAGAAATCTTTCTCTGATTTCAGTTTATCATTTTTAAAGAACGTTCGGAGATAAAATCATAAAAAAGCCGATGGGACTCTGCCTTGATCAGAGCATCATCCGGCTTTTTTCCAACCTCATTGGGGTTCTGTTCTCATTTCGTGCCCTTGGGGCAATCCGCAGCGGTTTCCGGCTTCAATCGGCTCAACCGCAGCGACCAGGTCATCTTGGCGCTTGCCCGGGGCGCCAGATTCAGTCCGGCCTGTTTCTGATTGATGCCATCCAACGGTCCCGTCAGCGGTTCCAGCACCAGGAAACGATGCGCGTCGCCGGACCACACCATCAGATTCCGATATCCTTTTTCCAATCGCAGTTCCATCCGCTGATTCCGCAGAGGATCCTCCACCGCAATCATCGGACAATGGCTCAAAAAGCACCCCTGTGCCAAAACACTGGCTTTCTTCAGATGATCCAGCGGGATTCCCGTAGCAGTGTCTTCCATTCTTTCAGGGTGAGCGACAAGCGTCAGCGCATCATAATCCTCAATCAGGAAAAACGGATGCATCCCCAAATCACAGGGCATGACTTCTGAGGAGTCATTGGTAATCTCCACTGTGGAAATCAAGCCCTCATCCGTCAGCGTAATCGTCATCCGGGCATGAAAAGCATACGGATAACGTCCGGCCAATTCTTCATCACTGTCCATTCGCAGTATTGCCTGATTCACTTTTAAATCCTCTACGGTCCAGGGAAATGAATGAAGAAAACCATGAAGTCCCGCCGGATATTCCCGGCCTTTTAATTTAAGGACACCGCCGCCGGGATTCCCATAATAAGGGAACATGACCGGAATTCCGCACCGCGGACGTTCGCTGGAAGCAATGTTCTCCGGCAAACGGTGCAGACACTCCCGTCCCGCCCACATCAGCGAGCTGATCAATGCGCCCCGTCCGGGGTGAATCATCGCTTCCATTGATCCCTGAGTCAGCCGGATTGCCTCCCTTTCCACCTCAGCCATGAAGCAGATATTCCCTGATCTGACGCGGACACCGGGCCTGCTTGATTTTATCCAGCAGCTCATCATCCGCCAGCTTGGCGGCAAGCCGGGAAAGCAGGATCATGTGATTGCGGGCAAAATTCTGATCGTTGCTGACGCAAAACAGGAAGATCGTTTCGATCGGTTTGCCATCCAGCGTTTCCCATTTGATCGGGTGTTCAAGGTTGGCGACGGCTACGCCGATCCGGGACACACTGTCGCTTTTGCCATGGGGGATCGCGACGCCGTTGCCAATCCCCGTGATCCCCTCTTTTTCCCGCTTGTAAATATCCGCGACAAACGCTTCGACATCCGCAATATAACCGTTCTCCTTCAACTGCCGGGCCATCTGCTTCAGCGCGTCGTCTTTATCGGCGGCTTTCAGCGAAACCGTCATAATTTTTTCATCTAAAACATTCTCCAATTCCATGGTGTTCCTCCTGTTATCGAACTAAAAATTTATAGAGTTCTTCTTGGGAAAGGCGGCAAAGTTCACTGACGTCCTGTTCGGTATCAATCATTTCCAAAAAACTCTTGTAAAACAACTGGGTCTTTTCCGATTCGTAACGGGTGTTGACCCGAAGTCCCAGCAGGAAAACCAGCCGCACCTGTTCTTCCTCATTCCATTGCATCGCATCTTTCAGCACAGCCACGACCACCCGCGACTGATTGACATAATTCGCATATCCATGCGGAATCGCGACGCCGTTGCCGATGCAGGTTGACACAGCGCCTTCCCGTTCCAGCACCGTACCCAGATATTTCTCGCTGACTGCCCCGCACGCCAGCAGCCGGTCTGTCATCTTCCGCAGCAATTCCTTTTTATCCCGGGCTGCGGGATGAATCAGAATCAGCCGCGGATCAAACAGCGTATGGCAGGATACATCGAAATGTGATTTCTGGTTAATTTTCGTCTTCTTTAAATATTCGATCTTCTCTTTCAATTCTTCAATGCCATGCCCACTCAGCAGCGATTCGATATAAACGATCCGCTCGTCCTGCACCGGCAGCGCCGAAGTGGAAATGATCAGATCATAGCCCGCCAGCTCGCCGACGTCCAGATCGTGCAGACTCAGAATTTTGATTTCCTTGATCTTCGGAATTGCCAGCTTGATCTTGTTGCAGAACATCTGATTCAGGCCCATGCCCAGCTCCGTGATCAGCAGAATCGTCAGCGGCGGTTCCAGCCGGTCCAGAGAAGCCTGAATATATAAAGTAATATAGCTCAGCTCCGTCGAAGAAATCTGGATTCCGTAATACTCCTCAAACAGGATGCTCAATGCCCACGACACGCGGTAGGTCTTGCGGTATTCCTCCTGAATAAAGCTGGTCAGATTGGCGGTGGAGTGCTTCTCAAATTTCATGCGGAAGACGGCAGGGCGAATGTGATTCAACAAGCCGTAATACAGCTCGTGATCCATTGTCAGATCGACGTTCATGATATTGGAAACGACTGAAATAATCCGCTGAACAAATTCTTTGATTTTCTTATCATAATCCCGCACACCGTATTCCAGATCGGCCGCACCGTTGTGGATCATCTGCGAACAGAGCAGCTGAATCGCAAAGTATTTCACTTCCTCGTCGTCGATCTGGATCATAAACTTTTCCTCAATCTGTTTAAACAACGATTGGGACAGCTCATATTCGTTATATTTGACAACGATGTCTTTTTCTTCCTGTTTCAGCTGAAGCAGTCCCATATCCGAACGGGTGACCGCCAGCGCCGCAAACAACAGAATACTGTTGTAGGATTCCTCGGTAAAACTGAAATTCCACGATTTTTCAACAGCGTCGATACATTCGGAAAGCAGCTCCAGATTGATGCCCTTGGCAAAATAGCGGATATTCGCTTCAATCGAATGGGCCTTGTCGTTGATCACCAGATGTTTGATCGCCAGCCGGCAGCTGACCTCCTGCCCTTCTAAATCTATCCCGTAATTGCGCCGCACGGACAGATCAATCGAAAACATTTTCAGCCATTGCGCGCAGGTTTCCAGGTTTTTCTTGCAGACGGGCAGGGAATCATAGGTCAGCTCGCTCAATTCAGCGACGGTCAGCCGATGGCCGAAGCGGGACAACAGGATCCGCAGATAGACATACAGCCGGTATTCGCCATTGACGATATCTTCCACCTCATAGGAACCATACAGACTGGAAAGGGCCTTGCGTTGTTCGCTGTCAGCTTTCAACAGACTGCCCTTCCCCGGCACCTTGATGATTTCACCGAGATTCTTCTGCCGGAGCACATCGTTCAGTTCGTCGATCTTGCCGCGGACGTTCTTTTCCGAGAGGTTTAACAAACGGGCGATGGAGGAGGCTGAAAACCATTCGTTTTCCAGCAGAATCTGCAGGATCTGATGCTTGATCCGGTTTTTTTTATTCGCCTTCATCCTCATCGCGTCACCTCTTTGTCGTTTTCTTTCTCATCGTGTTCCTGCATCCCCCTCTTTGTCAAGCGGTGTACCCTGGCTATGTGTCTGATTTAATAGACGGACGCTTTGCCCAGCGAACCGAAAAGTTCCATTTTTGCGTGGACGGTGCTGCGGGTTTGGGCGATTGCCGGGCCATACATCTTCGGCGGCAGAAAGCCATGGGTTTCATCCAGCGTTGCCTGCAGGGTGCGGAAGAAGGTCTGCTTGATATCGCTGGAAATGTTGACTTTCTGAATTCCGATCGCGCAGGCCTGACGGATTTCTTCATCCGGATTATCGCTGCCGCCGTGCAAAACCAGCGGAACCGGTGCGACTTGATGAATTTGCTTCAGCAGTTCAAGCTGCAGCTTCGGGACAAAGCCTTTGGGATATAAACCATGAGCTGTACCGATCGCGATAGCCAGAGCGTCCACGCCTGTGCCTTCAACAAACTTCACTACATCTTCCGGATTGGTATAGGTGATGTTTTCCACGCCGCCCTCGTCCGAGGTGCTCATCGCGCCGATCGTTCCGATTTCGCCTTCCACGGATACGCCGCAGGCATGAGCCAGTTCAGCAACCTGCCGGGTCAGCCGCATATTTTCTTCAAATGGAAGCTGGGAACCGTCGATCATCACCGAAGTAAATCCGGCCTGGATCGCCCGCAGGCAATCCTCCGCCGTCTTGCCATGGTCCAGATGCAAAGCAAAGGGAACGTCACTGTTGCGCATCCGCAGGGTTACATAGGCAAAGAATTCCGGCGTGGCGAAGTTAAACTCTCCCGGCGCAAATTGCAGAATCGCCGGCGACTGCGTCGCTTCAGCTTCCTCGATTACAGCCCGAACCAGATTCAGATCGGTCGTATTAAAGGCTCCGACAGCAAACTGTTCTTCTCTGGCTTTCGCCAGCATTTCTTTCAATGTGATCAACATGGTGATTACTCCACGTTGACGAAGGAGATTTCATCCAGTTCGTCTTCAGAAATTTCATGCCCCAGATCCTCGCCGGTTTCATCCGCCGCGCTGACCGGACGCTTTAAGAAGGAAAGCACAACGCCGGTAATCACGCTGCCGATCGCCAGACAGATCAACCCTTTCATCGGATCGCTGAAGAATGGGAATGCGATGAAGCCGCCGTTGAGCAGTTCGGAAGAAACACCCCACATCATCGACAAGCCGCCGGCGACCGCCGAACCGACAACGCAGGAAACGACAACTCGAACCAGATCCCGCGCGGCAATCGGAATGACGCCTTCAGTGATCATGACGCAGCCCATCGGCACTGCGGATTTCAGGGTTTCTTTTTCATTGCGGGTATATTTTTTCGGGGTTAACAGACAGGAGATCGCGATCCCAAACGGCGGAATCATCGAAGCGATGATCTGCACGGTCTTCGCGTCGCGGATCCCGTCGGTATACAACGCGTTGGCAAATGCTGTCGCGACCTTGTTGACCGGACCGCCGAAGTCAAACGTCGCCATGCTGCCCAGCGCCGCGCCGTAAATAAACCGCGAGCCTTCCGACAGTGAGGTCAGGAATGTGGTTAACAGATTGGTCAGCCAGGTAATCGGACCGACGAGCACGCCGTACATCAGCAGCCCGGCAGCCGCTGTGGATAAAAACGGTATGATAATGACCGGCATGATGCCTTCCAGCGATTTCGGCAGCTTGATATACTTTTTGATCAGGACGACCAGATAACCGACCAACAGGCCGCCGATCATACCACCGATAAACCCAGCTTTGATATTATTCGCGACATAACCGATGATGAAGCCCGGCGCTAACGCCGGACGGCCGGCGACGCTGAAGGCGATGTACGCGCACAGCATCGGGACCATCAGCTGCATGCCCAGATTGCCGGTCTGATACAGCCAATAGCCGATCCCGCTTTCACCGAGGTTGGCGACGCTCTGGCCTGCGATCAGACGGCCGATCGCCATCGTTAAACCGGCGGCGACAACTAACGGAATAAAATAACTGATGCCGGTAAGAATGTGCTGTTTCATTTCTCTAAACGTTTTTTTCATGCGAAGTTCCCTCTTTCTCTATGGCTTTTTCTACTTTCTGGATCAAGGCGATCGGGTTTTTGATCAAGGTCGACGTATCGACTTTAACGACTTTCTTCCCCTTGAAGCGTTCCATTCCGGTAATTGCCACGTCGATCGCCAGAATCACGACATCCGCAGCTTTGATGTCCTCGGGCGTCAGCTCATGCTCAACGCCGATTGTTCCCTGCGTTTCGCAATGGATTTGGTGTCCGCGGAGCTGCGCACTTTTCATCAGCTTTTCACGGGCGATGTAGGTGTGGGCGATCCCCGCCGTACAGGCGGCCACGCCAACGATCTTCATCATTTTGATTCCTCCTTTATCACGGCCGGAAGTCCGATCAGGACCCGCGCCGTTTCTGCCTGTAATGTAACCGAGGAGCATTCCGCCGGGATCAGGGCGCCCCAGCCCTGAGTGAGGGTGACGCTTTCCTGCGGCGTTGTCAGTTTGACGTCGCCGTCAATCGGCACGCACAGCCGGTGTTCGCCGGTATTGGCCAGCGTATATTCCCCATGAACCTCGACGATCTGCATCCCGAAGGCGTCGGTATCGGTCTCATCAATCATCATGACCGATCGGCTTGCGCCCTGAAGGACTTCCGCCTTCGGATGCATAATCACCCGCCGGCGGATTTCGTCTTCCGTATAGGTCGTCATATCAAACAGTCCGAGGCCATGTTCGCCATCCAGACCGTTGAACATTTCCTCATCTGTTAACGTCACGCCGTTGACCTGCCGTTCCACGCGGATTGTGATATCGCTGCATTCGTGGATTTCCAGAAACAGACAGCCCGGCCCCACGGCATGCGGCATCCCCGCCGGGATCAGAATGACGTCGCCCTGCATCACTTCAATTTTGTGCAGGCAATCCACCATCGCCGCGACGTCCTGCTTTTCAAACAGAGATTTCCACAGGGCGGCGGTAACTCCCGGCATAAAGCCGGCATAAATGCAGCTGGGCTGCCCGTTCACGGTCTGCGTGCGGGCGATGTACCAGGCTTCGGTCTTGCCGCAGGGGCTGTGAAAATAACGCGCGGCGTCTTCCTTGCGCGGATGGCATTGAAGCACCAGCCGGACGATCGTATCGCCGGCGCGTGCCAGCACGCCGAGCTGATTGGGCAGCCGTTTCTGACTGCGCGGGCCAAGCACGCCGGAAGGATCTTCCGCGATGATCGCGTCCAGCCGTTTGCCGCCCTGCGCCGCGATTGTGCGGCTGATCGCATAACCCTCGCCATGTCCCGGAGCGATTGCGCCGATCGAGGTGACCAGCAATTCTTCACATTGATGATTGTTTTCAGCGGGTTCCATTCTCCGCCATTGGTTTAACAGCGTGCCGCCGATATACGGACGGGTGATTCGATCATGATCAAAAATCCAGATTCTTGAGGAAGCTTCACTCATAATTTTCCTTCTTTCTTTCAACCTTTCGTCACTCTGCCTGAGGCCGATGTCAATTATTTTTCTGATGGCTGCGGATGGGGAGGTGCCGCTGGTTAATCAAGGTGCTGATCCTTCATCATCAGGTGGACGGCGCTGGTCTTAAAGGTCAGCGGCAGCGCCAGAATGTTGGGATGCCCGCCGACATATTTCTGTTGGGCATCGGCCAGCGCTTCCTCCACAGTAGCGCGGGTTTTCATGCCCATCGCACGGGCGTAGCCGGGTTCCATCGCTCCGGTGATATAAATTGCCGCGGTGTTCATCTCGGCGATATGCGCGCATGAGATCATACTGAACCCGTGGAAGGGATGGAAGGCGTTGGCAAACCGATAACGTCGGATGTATTCCACGTTTGTCGCAAAATATTCCCCAACCCGGTTCATGTCCGGCAGCGTATTCATCTGATCGTGCTGGAACATCTCAAACATCTCGCGCGTATACGGCCACAGCTCATCGTGGAAATACCCGTTGCACAGACTCTGGCAGATGATCACGCAGCGGTCGCTCATGATGCGTTTCAGCCGGATCACCTGCGCGGAGATTGCCTGCATCAACATGATCGGGTTCGTGCCCATTCCCTCGCCATAGTGGAAAAACTGCGGCGCACCGAAAATCAGCACATCGTATTTCTTTTCCGCCCACGGCACATAGGTTCGCCGATCGGCGACCTTCCAGCTTAACGGCATCATTTCTTTCGCATAGCCGGAAAAGATCGCGATCTGCCGGGACTGCGTGTCCAGCACGGCGTCGCAGCAGAAGAATTTCTTCCCCATCCGCTCTTCCATCGTCATGCTGATCTGATTGAATTTATCGCGCATCAGGCTGTGGCCGCTGACCGGCGTGAAATCAGCCCGATGCATGACGGATGGGACATGATGTGAAGCGATCGAACGCCAGTGCGTGATCCCGGTGGCCGAGTGTTTGTAGCCGCCGGAATAACCGCCGTAGGGGTTGCCCTGGACATGGCCGATCAGAATTGCGACATCCGCGTCGTAAACATATTTGTTCATGATGACCGGATCGCCCTGTTCGGTTTTCCCCAGATCGACCAGATGTTCATAATCTTCCGAGTCGTGATTCAGAATTTGCCCCGTCCCCCAGAATTCTCCAAACAGTTCCGGGCCGAGGATCCCGCGCAGCTCCGGCTCGGTATTCTTGCGGTGCAGACCATTGGAACAGATCAACAAGATATCCTGATGCCGAACCCCTGCCGCGATCAGTTCGTCGACGATCAGCCGGATCGCCACCTTGCGATGACTTGTCGGCTGCTGCCCGCCTTTCACCCGATCGGGAAAAACGATGACGCAGCGGCTGCCGGGATGAGCCAGCTCGCTTAACGGCGGCATGCCGATCGGATGAAGCAGACTGTCCTGCGTCGCCTGTACCAGCTGGTCTTCCGGAATGTGGGGCGGATCCGGCACCGTCACGCCCGGGATAAAGATGTCGGTCGTGTCCGGCAGTTCTGCCCAGATGGTTCCCGGGCCGTATTCCAATTCTACTTTCATTTTCGCGCCTCCTGATAGTCCTGCATGATTTCCAGAAATTCATCGGGATAAAACCCGATCTCGCCTTCAAAACGGGTCAGAGCGATCAGCCCGCCGTCGATCTGGGCAATCCGCGCGATCGCTGCCGCGTTGGTTTTCTTCAAACCGCCCCCATAGACGACCGGAACGGGAATCACCTGTTTAATTTTTACGGCCGCTTCCCGAATCTCATCCGGCGAGGCCGGGATTTTCCCCGGTCCGATGCTCCACAGCGGCTCATAGGCGATCACGACTTTTTTCAGATCCGCGCCCGCCAGGCCGATTTCCAGCTGGGTTTGCAGCACGCTTTGCCACTTCGGACGCTGCGCGGCGCTCTCGCCGATGCAAAACAGCACGTCCAGTCCCGCTTTCTGCGCGGCCAGAACTTCCTTATTCAATGTCCGGGAAATCGCGTCTTCCGCTTCCACGCCGGCCGCTTCCAACAATGCGCGGTCTTTTGCCCGTTGTTCGCCATGACCGATCATCACCGCCCGGCAGCCCAATTCAACAGCAGCGTTCGCGGTCAGACTCGTCGTAAACGCTCCGAAATTTCCGCCGGCCTCCGTGTCAAGACCCAACACGCCCTGCGCGCCGACATGGATTTTCTTCGCCGCTGCCACTGCCGGAATTAAATGAGCTTCCGGGAAGAAAAACGTCACGTCGGTTTGGGAAGTGAACGTGAATCCTGATTCTACCTGACGGATGATCGTCGCTGCCCATTGATCCATCGGCGCCAGACGATTGACGCCGCCTCTGCGGGGCGAAATATCAAAACGTTTTAAATTCACATAAAGATGATCCATGGTTTACCTCCAATCCCGGATCGCCTGAGCGATCGTTTCCGCATCCAGACCATAACGTTTCTTCAAATCATCGCGCTTGCCTGAAGTTCCGAAGCGATCCTGGACTCCGATCCGGCGGACCTGCCCCTGTCCCAATTCGGCGACGACTTCGCTGACCGCACTGCCCAATCCGCCGATAACATTATGATCTTCAGCGGTCAGGATCTTCCCAGTCCTGGCGGCGTAATGACAGATGAGTCCGCGATCAACCGGCTTGACTGTGCTCATATCAACAACCGCAGCCGCAATGCCTTCTCTTTCCAGAATCTGCGCTGCCTGCAAAGCTTCATACACCAGATCGCCGATGGCCAGAATCGCAGCGTCGGTTCCATCCTTGACGACAAGACCTTTTCCGATTTCAAACTTGACGTCCGGGCGATGCACCGCGGGGGAAGAAGTCCGCCCAAACCGCAGGTAGACAGGACCCTCGTTGAGAATAGCCGCCTCCACTGCAGATTTCACCGTAAATTCATCGCAGGGAACAATCACGGTCATTCCCGGGATCGCCCGCATCAGCGCCAGATCCTCAATGCACTGGTGGGAGGCGCCGTCCTCGCCGATCAGCACGCCGCCATGGGTCGCACCGATTTTTACATTCAGATGAGAATAAGCGATCGCGTTGCGGATTTGTTCGTAAGCCCGACCCGCCGCAAACATCGCGAACGTGGAAGCGAAGACGGTTTTGCCGCAGCTGGCCATGCCGGCCGCTGTGCCCATCAGATCTTGTTCGGCGATGCCCAGATCAAAGAAGCGTTCCGGATATTTCCGGGCAAACAGACAGGTCTGTGTTGCCTTGGACAAATCGCCGTCCAAAACAAGAAAATCATAAGTTTCCCCCAGTTCCGCCAGCGCTTCGCCATACGCTGTCCGCGTGGCTTTCGTCATGCTTGTTCCTCCTTGTGAAGCCGCGCTTCCAATTCTTTGCGGGCTTGTTCACTTTGTTTTAAATCCGGCGGTGTTCCATGCCAGCCGACGATATTTTCCATAAAGGAAACACCCTTGCCTTTCACCGTATTGAGAATGATGGCGGAGGGTTTCCCGGATGCGGCTTTGGCACGCTTGATCGCCTGGTCAATGGCGGCGACGTCGTGACCGTCGATCATCTGCACAAACCACCCGAAAGCAGCCAGCTTCTTTTCCAGGGGTTCGATATTCATTACCTGCGCAGTTGGACCGTCGATCTGTAAGCCGTTGCGGTCGACGAACAGCGTTAACTGATCGAGCTTATAATGAGCGGCCGTCATCAGCGCTTCCCAGATCTGTCCTTCCTGCATTTCCCCATCCCCGCAGATGCAATACACGCGGTAGGTTTTATGGTCGACCCGGCCGGCTAACGCCATGCCATTGGCGCATGACAATCCCTGGCCTAACGAACCGGATGACATATCCACGCCCGGCGTTTTCGTCATGCTGGGATGTCCCTGCAGGATTCCGTCAATCGACCGGAATTTTTTCAGCTCCGCCCGGTCAAAATACCCATGCGCGGCCAGCGCCGCATACAGCGCGGAGGATGCGTGGCCTTTCGATAATACCAGCCGGTCGCGGTCCGGCCATGCCGGTTCCTCGGGCCGGATCTTCATGTGTTCTCCATAAAGTACCGCAAGCAGTTCGCAGATCGACAACGCTCCGCCGATGTGTCCGCTTTGCGCCGTGGTGATTTCATCAAGGATATCCAACCGCATCTGATCCGCGGCGATTTGTAATTGTCGAACATTCATGACACTCGCCTCCTTGCCTTAATCATAAAAGCAGAAATGCCATGAATACTGAACGATCAGGTCCAGAAAGTTCCGGTAAATTTGACGTTATTCCTTACAAAACGATACAGATCCGCCTTTATGCCACTTCGCCCCTGTGTCAGACATGCCTGCGGACCGGGTCAGCTGCCTGAAGCTTGCATGAGGAAAAATGGCTGGGGAATCAAAGAAAGTCTGGTTCAATCGGACATTTTCGAAATACGCAAACCAACGCAGAAAAACACCTCAGAACAACGGCAAGTCAGCGAACTCATCACACCCCTTGCCGATCATTGCGTGGGTGAAGTTTGCCTTTGCCAAAACAAAGCGCCGGCTAAACTTCGTCCTCCTTTTTTGACTCAGGTCCTTTTTCAGCTGAGCAAACGCAAAAAAAGATCCCACCTCCGGATCAGAAATGAGATCTACTTTATGGATAAAACGCCGGTTCTTCTGTCATTCCGACTTGTCGCTGTCGCTTTGTCCCGCTGAATTCTGACGTTTATTTCTTGAAATTCAGATAGTTTGCCAGATTGGCATTCGAATCCAGTCTGGCTTTGATCTTCGGTGTACGGCAGCTCATCAAAACGGTAACGCCCGGGCCATGCCCTGAAATGTAGCTGTCGCCATGGATGATGACGCCGATCGTCACGGCGCCCTGGCAATAATCCGGGCCGTGATCGTTGCAATGATCCTGAATCATTACGATATCGCCGAACCGCAGTTCCTGCAGCCTTAGCTCCGCAAACGATTTCGCGTCGCGCGTCATGATATCATAATCGCCGCTCAGCATCGTATCGCTGCCCAAGCCCGAACCCATTAACGCCGCCGGAATCACCTTTGTGACCGGCACGACCAGACAGCCGTCCTGTTCCTCTATCCCCATCTTATTCAACAGCTCCGGATCCAGATTCATGACGGTGATTTCCGGATAATCCGTCAGCGTCATCCCCTGACCGCAGGCTTTGACTAAAAATTGATCGTCGACCGTCAGTTTTTCCAACACTTCCTGTTCAAAGGCAATCATGACGTGATCAATACCGCCGTGCTTTCCCGTAACATAGCCTATTGCACCTTTTGCTTCGCCGGTGATGACTTTAGCCTGATTGCCGATGCAGGTCAAGGTGTTGTACGCCATATCCATAGCCGGATCCGGATTCTTCGTACTGACGCCCGGTTCGACATGATCGCCGGCCAGTCCCATACAGCCGTCGCCAATCTGGAAATTATACGTGATCCCGCCGGTCGCCGGCAGAATCCATGGCCGTCCGTCACTGCCGACGCGATACTGGCGTTTCATTACCGGCGGATGAACCTTGCCCTGAACAGATTGCATAACTAAATGTTCTTTGTTGAATTTGATCATTGAAATTCCTCGCTTTCTCATTGAGCCTATTATACCATTTAATTTTCATTGCATAAAAGCGAGGATTGTCCCCGCTGTTAATATTTGTGTCTTACGCCCTTGGATCAGCGTCGGCGCAGCGATGTGATTCGCCAGCCGTCTTCCGTTTCTTTAAAGTTCAGCAGCAGCTTCACCGTCTTCTTTCCGGTGGTATAGGTAACCGTGACATCATAATCCCCGCCGCTGAGTTTTGCCACATCACTGATCTGACGGCAGTCTTGAGTTTGCATTGCCTCCTCAAAGCCAAGAAACCGGTTAAAGTTTTCCGGCATTCGGTTGGCAACAAATGCCTCGATCGCCTCATCTGTCATCACTGGCGAAAGATAATCCTGGATCTGAGCGCTCCAATCTTCTGCCAGCGCCGTTCTCTCGTCCAGCGTTTTGGCATCATCGAAAAGATCCTGCGGCATGGCTGGGATCGTGTCTGTCAATTCCAGAAACTGTTCCGTTTGAGTCCGCAGAATTTCCTCGGTTGCGGGTTTTGTCTGGCAGCCAAACAGACACAGGGTGATGATAAGACAGAAGAATCCTTTTTTCATAATCAAACTCACCTTCCTTAATTAAATCATTTGATATTTATCGTTTATTTCAAAATTATAGTCTTTTATTAGTTTAAACAACTGGCGATATTGATCCCGTGTTAAATTTGTTATTGCCCCGGTTCTACTTATATAAATAAAATCACGGAATTCATCGATTGGCAGCGGATTCTTTAAACGCGTTATATTGGAAATTTTAGCATACCATGGACTTTTCCAATATGAATATTGATAGCCTGAATCAAAAGTTTGATACGGAAGTTCCTGAATGATTCCCAAACCAACAATCATACCGGCATATTTTTTATATAACTGACGTTCTTGCTCGGCATAAATTAGTAATTTCTGGTTTCCAATTTCCTTACATTGAGCGCAGACATGTCCCATGTGATCTTTTGACGTCTTTGCGCACATAAATACAACGATGTCATTAATTTGCGCATCTTTCTTTACAGTCCAGTCCAACGTTGTAGCTTCACTAAAGAAATGATCAATGTTCGTCATTCGGTCTGTTTCATATCGATCAATTAAATCTTCCAATTCCACAGGGGATTGGAAATTAGTAATAAATGCTTCCACGATTGTTTTCCCCCTCTTTTTCAACTACCTTCTGATTTTTTATTGAGATGATCTGTCCGCTTAATTCTAATTTTATTATACTTGATTTCTAAACAAAATTTCTTTTATTTTATTTTTTTATTTGTTTATGCAACGACATCAATCGGGCAGAATAAAATTACAGGAAACAGATTGTTCTTGACACGTTTGATATAATTAAAGACGCTGAAAGGAAGGCGATCAACATGGTTATGGCGGTCTTATTGACATTTGTTGCGGGGGTACTGGGCACGCTTCTGGGAGGAGTTCTCGGTTTGCGGATCGACCCGAAGTCATCACAATCTCTGAGCTGTCTGTTGGCGTTTTCCGCCGGCATGATGATCAGCATGATCTGTTTTGACCTCATGCCGGAAGCGCTGGAACAGGCGGGATTGGCGATTGCCGTCGCCGGCTGCGGTCTGGGCGTGCTGCTTCTGTTGAAATTTGACGGTCTGTTTCATCATCATGATGAACAGCCGGATGAACTGGATGATCTGCATCATCACCATCATGCGATGGAAGAAGTCAATACTAAAAAGTTAATGCAGCTGGGTCTGATGATGATCGGCTCGGTGGCGCTGCATAATTTCCCGGAAGGCATGGCGGTCGGCTCCAGCGCCTTGTACGAAGTAAAGACGGGAATGATGATGGCGCTGCTTCTGGCGCTGCATAATCTGCCGGAGGGCATGGGCATGATCGTACCGCTGCGCAGCGGCGGAGTGGGCAAAGGCAGGTCGCTGCTTCTGGTCGCGTTAAGCGGACTGCCGACCTTGATCGGCGGGGTTGCCGGCGTGCTGCTGGGTTCGATCAGTCCGGTGTTTATCGGATTCACGCTGGCGCTGGCAGCGGGATGTATGTTGTATGTCACTTATTATGAAATTCTGCCGCAGGTCACGCTGATGGAAAAAGGCCGGCGTCCGCTGGTATTCCAACTGGCCGGGTTTCTGTTAGGCTTCGTGCTGATTTCGATCATGTAAAGAAAAGCTGAAATTGACGATCAGGATCGCGATGGGATCCTTGTTCAATCTCAGCTTTTTCTGTCTGCGCCGTTACTCTGCGGTAAACGGTGTTCCCTGACCTGATTCAATCTGATCATAAGCCTGCTTGATCAGATTGAAATAATTTGGCGCACCGGCTAACGTGGCGCCGGTCGTGACATCCGCAACGGTCCATTCGCCGGCATCATTTTTCGCAATGTCTGTCGATTCCGGGTATGTTCCATAATTGACGCCGTGATCGTAAACATAGTTTTTGATCAGCTCAATATTTCCCGGGAAGGTGATCGGACTTGGCCAGAAATCGACGCCATGATGAATCGACGCTTTTGTTCCAATCTGAATTTCGGCCGCCGGTTTTCCTTCGCTGTCCAGCAGCTGCGCAGGTTCCGTTATTCCTTCATGATACCAGGCGCCGCCCTCCTGCGTTGCAACATAGGCTATGAATTCAACGTCTTTGCCATGGACCGACGCTGTATAAACAACCTGATCGTCCGCCGACGACGCTGTCCAGGTCAGTCCGTTCAGTTCAAAGGCTGCAGGATAACGCTTTTCGCCTGCCGTAATGACGGCGCCGCCTAAGGCTTCCGCTTTTTCATCGTCGAGAATAGCCCAGCCATCTGCCCCGCCGGCCGAGACCGGAAGCAGAGCTTCTACAAAATCAATAAAGACGACTTCCTTGGTTTCATCATTGACATAAACTGTCGCTGCAATCGAACTGTCGACAGAATCGCCTTCCTGATTGTAAACGCCATAGACAGAAGCACAGGTCAGCTTCATGCCCTCTTTCGCTAACTGTTGGACGTCGATATCCCGGTAATCTACCGTCGTTGGTTCAGCGCTGGCTGTCGGTTCCGGCATTGTTTCCGGGGTTGCCGTTGGCGCAGGGGATGTGGAACAAGCCGCCATCATCAAACCCGCCGTCAGTAAAGCAAGACTGTGTTTATTCTTCATTTCTTTCCCTCCTAATTTTAGTACATTGTACTAATTTAGAGTTTAATCGTTTGTTACTTCTTTGTCAAGCCCCAGGTTTGTTTGTCAGATTGCAGAGCGCATGCTAGAATTAAACAAGGTGATCGCTGATGAAAAAAAATCTGAAAGAAGAAATTCTAAAAACAGCCCAGACCTTTTTTAATGAAAAGGGGTATCAGGAAACGACGATGCGCGATATCGCGTCAGCTCTGAGAATCAGTCTGGGCAATTTAACTTATCATTTTCATAAAAAAGAAGACCTGATGATCGCTCTGCTGAAATGGCCGGATTTTCTAAATCAACCGCTCGCTGCAACTTTTGAAGAGTTGTTCGAATTAATCCGGGCGATGATCGAAAGCTTGATCGTCAATCGCTTCTTCTATACCGAAGATGAACTGGGCCGGGCAACGCCGGAGTTTTACCGTCATAACGTCGATACGGTAAGCAGGATTGAAAATCATCTGGAGCAGTCTCTGCAGCAGCTCAGCGATCAAGGCTGGCTGATCCCCTGGACAAGCGAACAGGAAAGGCATGCGTTTACGCGGATGATCATGGACAGTCATATCGTATGGATTAAAAATTCTTTTTACCGGGAAGCGCAGGATCAGATTTCATACGCTGATTTTTTGGATATTCACTGGTATTTGCTTGAAAGCCATGTTCAGAAAGAAAAATTGACTGAATACCAGCGCAGCCGATCCTGGCTCTCCACCGGAAAAAATCCGAAAGAAGAGAAATAAAATGCTAAAATTGAATTTGATAATTAAAAAGGATCGCACCGCCGAGTTTTTAAAAATTCGCGACGTTCGATCCTTTTTTATACTTTGATTTTCGATTTATAACTTTTAATAATCTGATCATTTTTTATTATCGTTCGATCAGCGCGATGATCAGATCGTTGACATTGGTTCCTGTCGGGCCTGTGACGATCAGACTTCCAGCCTTTGCTAAAGCTGGATAGGCGTCAAAATTCGTGATCGCGGCTTCCCCGCTGCCTTCAAGCCGGGTCCAGGTTGTTTCGTCCGCCAGTCCCCCAGCTGCGTCTGTCGGTCCGTCCGTTCCGTCCGAACCGGCTGCCAAAATCGTAATCCCGGCTTGTCCCTGAAGTTTTTGCGCGCAGAGCAGGGCCAGATGTTGGTTTCTCCCGCCCATGCCGGATCCGCTCACTTCCACAGTAGGTTCGCCGCCAAAGATCAGCGCCTGCTTTTCGTTGGAGGCCAATCCTTTTTGTGTTTCCTCACAGGCTTTGATCAAGCGCTTGGCCAACGATGAAACAGAATCGGTCAGTGCGGCGGAAACAATGTGCGCCGGATAACCGTGACGCTCACTTGCCGCCCGGGCGGCTTCGCACAGTTCTTCTCCACTGCCTACAGACTGCCAATGTACCGGCCTGCAATCTGACTCTTCCGTACTCGAAAGGTAGGGAAGCAATGCGGGATCCAGCTTTAGCTGATATCGCCGGATCAGCGGCATCAGCGACTGCCCGGTGAAGGGATCCGCAAAAACGGGTCCCGACGCGACATCCCGCGGATCGCCGTTGACAATATCCGACAGAATCAAAACTTCAATCGGATGCGGTCTCAGCAAGGCCGCCAGTTTTCCACCTTTGAGCCGGGATATCCGGCGGCGGATCCGATTGAGTTCCTCAATCGGCGCGCCGCTGCGCAGAAGTTGTTCATTCAAGTGCTGAACTTGCTTTAAGGTAACACCCTCAGGCAGGACTTCGGCCAGCGCGGAACCGCCGCCGGACAACAGAATCAGCACCCGGCGGTCAGGCTTCAGCCGCCGCGCAAATTCCAGGATCGCGTTGCCGGCTGTCAGACTGGTTTCATCCAGAACAGGATGCGAAGCTTCGATGATCGTCAGCGGCGGCAGCGGTCCCCGGCTGTGTCCATGCTTCGTGATCACCAGACCTTCCCGCAGACCATCGCCCAAGGTTTCCCGCGCCGCCTCCGCCATTGTCCAGGCAGCTTTGCCTATCGCCAAGAGCGAACAAGGTACATCCCGCGGCCAATCCGCCAGCGCCTCGCTTACACGTTTTTGCGGCTGAACCTGCGCCAGGGCTTCCCTTAGAATCGCAAGCGCTTCCGCTTTCCGCTCCGCCGATGAATTCATGAATGCAGTGCAACGCCGCTCAGCAGCTCATAATAGCGGGCCAGCGCACTGTGATCCTCCGCGCCGAAGCCCTGATTGGAAAGCAGCTCCAGCATTTCCATGACCTGCGCTGTCAGGGGCAGCGGCGCACCGGCCGCATGTCCTGTTTCCAACGCGTTATTCAGATCCTTGATATGCAGATCAATCCGGAAACCTGGCTGACGATGACCCGCGATCATCATCGGCGCCTTGGCTTCCATCACAGTAGAGCCGGCCAATCCGCCGCGAATCGCTTCAAACAAGACTTCCGGCTTCACTTCCGTCCGTACAGCCAGAGTGAAAGCTTCCGCGACTGCCGCCATGTTCACCGCGACGATAATCTGATTCGCCAGCTTCACGGTATTACCCGCACCGCATGGTCCGCAATGAACGGCTGAGGAACCCATTTCCAGCAGCAGGCCTTTTACTTTTTCAAAAGTTTCTGCATCGCCGCCCGCCATGATGGATAACGTGCCGTCAACCGCTTTCGGCTCGCCTCCGGAAACGGGGGCGTCCAGCATCGTCACGCCTGCCTGCCGGCATCTTTCGGCCAGAGAGCGGCTGGCCAGCGGGGCGATCGAACTCATATCAATGAGAATCTGGCCTGGATGGGAACCGGCCAGAATTCCGTCTTCATCGCACACCGCAGCTTCCACCTGCGGCGAATTCGGCAGCATTGTGATCACAACTTCAGCGCCCTCCGCCGCTTCTTTCCCGCACGCTGCCGGCTTTGCCCCCAGCTCAACAAGCTCCGCGATATGCTCCGGATGATGATCCGCGACGGTTAGTTCATGTCCCGCCCGGATTAAATTTTTTGCCATCGGACGTCCCATGACGCCCAACCCGATAAATCCAATTTTCATTCTTATTCCTGCCTTTCCGCAATCGGGATCAACTGACGCACACCGGCTTCCAGCGAAGCCAGCACCGGGACGGGCAAGGTCTTGCACAGCGGCAGTAAAATCGCCATGCTTCCCTGCGCCATCACCACGACGTCATTTTCTCCGGCTGCTTTTTGAATTGTATCAAAAACCATCCGGTTATGCCCTTCCTGATCCTGGGTTTCCATCAGATACGCCAGCGCGCCGGGAGCCAGATACTCCTGAACCGTCACGGTCCGGTTCTGCTTTCGTGCTTCAGCCTCGATCAGCCGCCGGCTGGGCGGCAGCGTCGTTTCCACCGTGGCGATCAGTCCGATCCGCGATCCGGTTTCGACCGCTTGCTTTGCCATCGGTTCGTCGATTTTAAAATAGGGAATCCGCAGGCATGACCGCGCGACGTCGACCGCTTCAGAAACTGAGGAACACTGGTTCAGGATTGCGCCGCAGCCCATCTCCTGCGCCATCAGCGCATAGCGGACAATCCGGGAGGTGACCGCTTCCGTGAGATGGCCTGCCTTCATGACATCGTTGAGCAAACTGTCGTCGATGATGTTGACCATTTCCACCTCCGGCAGCCATTGCTTAAACAAGGTTTTAATCGGATTCAGCGTTACAGGTCCGGTGTGGATCACCGCGATCTTCATGCTTTTTTCTCCCGGTGGAATTTGCAGTACCGCTCAAACGAGCCTGCTTTGTATTCTTCCGGAAAACGATAAGGCGTGCCGATCGCCCGGATCAAAAATAATGAATAACAGGTTTTTTCCACAATCTCAGCGACAGTTATTGCCATCTGCATATCACCGCCGACGCAGCAGGAGCCATGGTTGCGCATCAGAACCCCGGCCAGTTCGCCGAGCTGATCGCGGACCGCTTCCGCCAGTTCATCGCTGCCCGGCGGCGCAAAAGCTGCGATTTTCAAATCACCGCCCAAGTAGTTAGCCGCTTCAATATCCAGCGCCAGCATTTCCTCAATTCCTTCGATGGAGGCGTAAGCGGTGGCATACGTCGAATGCACATGAACAACGGCGTTGACGTCCGGCCGGTTCTTGAAGATATAGCGGTGCAGATTGTGTTCGATCGACGGTTTCCATTTGCCTTCCACTACATGGCCGTCCATATCTATGACGACTAAGTCCTCTTCCGTTAACAAATTATAATCCATTGAGGTTGGGGTGATGACGAATCGGTCTTCTCCCATAACGCGGGCGCTGATGTTGCCGGCAGTGCCGACGGTGAAGTTCTTCTCGCAGGTCAGACGGCAGCCCTTGAGCACTTCCTGTTTTGCTTGTTTCAATGCTTCGCTCATGTTTGAGTCCTCCTTTGAAAAGGAAACAAAGGCAAGCTGACTTTGTTTCCTTGTTTCATTTGCTGAATAAAGCTGGTTGAATCTGATTTTGATTCTCTATTGAATCTCGGATGAAGCCTGCGCTTGTTCTTCCTGTTCCATTAACGCGTCTTCCTTTTTCAGCCAGCGTGTATACAGAACCCAGCAGGTTCCCCATACGACTGCGACAATCAGCGGCAGGAAGTTGCCCTGCAGGAAAGCGAACAGCTGTGTCGCGTAGGTGAAAACCGGAGCGTTGATTGAGGAGTTGGAAATCAGTTCTCCAGCCGCCAGTTCAACGGCGCCTGTCTGCATCGCCAGCTGCGACATATACGGAGCGATCGCGGTTCCGACATACAGGAAGACCGGAGCGCCGATCGCGCACAGAATCAGCATCCGCGGCACGTTGCCCTTGGTGACGATCCAGGCCGGAACCGCCAGCGACAGATTGATAACGCCGGCAAACGGAAGCAGATTGTTGCCTGGCAAAATAAACGAATAGATAACCAGCATCGGCACGATCGCGATGACGGCGATCCAGATTTCATTCGCACCGCCTAAGTACGGCCAGTCCAAACCGACATACAGCTCGCGGTCCTTAAAGCGCTTCTGCATATACGCCTGCACCGCCTCGCTGATCGGCGCCAGCGCCTGCATGAACAGCTTCGTGACCATCGGGAACAGCGTCATCGCCGTGCCCGCAACCAATCCCAGCTTGAGGATATTGACGATGTCATATCGGCCGATAATGCCGAACACGCAGCCCAGGATGAAACCCAGCACATGGTTTTCCGCAAAAATACCGATCTTATCGCGCAGCTGAGCAACGCCGAATTCTTTATTCAGAAACGGAATCTTCCGCAGAATCATATCAAACGGCCACAGAATGCAGCTGAAGAACAGCGTTCTGTGAGAACAGGTAACGCCTGGAATTCCCGACATTTTCTGCAGACGTTTCTGATGCGCGTCGCTCGACCACAATTCCAGAACGATCTGAATCGAAGCGACGACAAACGCCAGAACGACGGAATTGGTCGTCCCCATCACAATGACCGCGGTAAAGATTTTACCCCAGACATTCCACAGGTCGGCGTTAAACGTCTTTGTTTTTCCCAGTGCCAGAAGCAGGATATTAATTCCGATCTGCAGCGGGAACATCGCGAAGGCATACGGCCAGGCCCACGAGATAACGGACATTGTCGTCCAGCCGCCGTCGATGATGGAAAGCTGAACGCCGGTGGCTTTGATCATCGCTTCCGCGACCGGTGTGATCGCTCCGCGCATGAAGTTGATAATTTCGCTCATGCCGGTAAAAGCGATGCCCAAAAGCAAGCCGGCGGAGATGGCATCCTTCGGTTTCATCTTGACGATCAATCCGGCGATGATCATGATGATCGGCACAAAGACAGAAGCGCCGAAGCCTAAAATCCAGTTGATTAAATCCTGAAACATTTGCATTATTTTCCACTCCCTCCTGGTTGGACTACCGCTTCAGATCCGTGATGATCTTCTGCAGTTCTTCTTCTTGTTTCATCCCCGTCAAAAACGCGATGCCGTTATAAACCGGCACTTTATAATCCTTCAGCGGCCGGGTGATGTACACATAGCCCGCTACATCCGGACCGGCCAGATAACGGTCCAGCGATTTCATATCCACGGCTTCCACCGTGCAGGAACAGCCTCTTTCCTTCAACAGCCGGCTCAGCTTACTGGCGACAGTTTGGGATGTCGCGACGCCGCTGCCGCAGGCAACGATCAATTTTTTCATAAATTCTCCTTTTTCACACAATGCGTTGTTTTCTGAATCGGCGGAAATGAGCGAATCATTCCAGATTGCCGATCTCCGCACAGGCCAGCCGGTAACATTCCTCGACGTTTTCCGCCTTTAACAGCTGGTCTGGAAAATCCGTGCCGGAAAACAGATCCATCAGCTTCTGCAGCAGGCGGATGTGATATTCGCTGTGATGATGGAATCCCAGCAGGAACACGGCTTTCACCGCAATGACTTCCTCGGATACCATCTGTTTCCACAAAAGCTTGTCCCGCAGCCGGATCACGGCCACGAAGGGTTTTATAATGTGTTCCGGGTCGGTATGCGGAATCGCGATCGGAAAGGGTTCCGTCGGCAAAGCCGTCGGATATTTTCCCTCTCGTTCCTCGATTGCCTGTAAAAAGCTGGCCTGTACAAAACCCTTTTCGTAAAGTTGTTGAAAGAGAGATTCAAACAGGTCGTGCTGACTCGTATACGTCGGATCCAGGTAGATCAGATCGCGGTAAATCATCGGTTCTTTCTGCATCTTATCCCTCCTTCCCAATCAAGACTGCCCGCAAGGCGTCCGCGTCAGCCGCCCTGCGGATCCGGGCCAGGCCTTCCGGCTCCGATACCCGTTCGTTAAACTGCGATAAAGCTTTCAGATGATTCTGGAAATCAACCGTTGCCAGAATCAGGATGATATCGGCTTGCAGATAGTCGTGAATAGCGATCTTATGCGGCAGCCGGACCAGACTCATGCACGTTTCGTTGACGCCGGCGTCAATCGCCGCATGGGCGATAATTACTCCGTCCGCAACCATGATGTAGGGTCGCTGAATCAGGATCTGACGGATCATCGTCTGAAGATAGCGTTCCTGAATCAGTCCTTTTTCCAGCAGCGGCCTGGCGCCCAGACTCACCGCCTCTTTCCAGTCGGTCAGTTCCGCCAGCATCACATGTCCCGGAACCAACAGATCTGCCAGATCCGGCTGCGCCGGATTTTTCGCAACCGGCAGTTTTTCATTTTGCCGATACAGTAACCGGCTTAAGCCTTTGCGTAATTCTTCCTTGTTTTCCACCTTGGCGTACTGCTCGATCACATCCATATAATCGTCCACCTCGTTGACCTGAAGATTGAATCCGGCCAGATACATCTGGACCTGATGGGCAAAGCTCTGCTTTTCCGGCTCGCTCATCATCGGCTGCAGCACAAACGTCTTCACCGGCACTTCCAGCGGCACGGTGGAGAAGATCAGATCGCATTCGATCTTCTGATCGCGGAATTCCCGCACGGAGTAAACGCCGCCGAAATCAAGCTGGGGAAGCAGGTCCTTCAGTTCCAGATACATGTAGCTGGAAATCGCCACGCCGTTTTCACAGACGAAGATCGCGCGGGGATTCGCCGCCGCCTGATCCATCTGCTTTTCCCGCCGCAGCCAGCCGCCGTAAAGAATCGTGATAAACCCGATCTCTTCCTCGGGAATCGGCTTGTTGAGCGTCTTTTCCAGCGGATAGATCGACCGCCGGGTCAGATCAAACAGATAGGTGTAGCGGTTTTTGATGGCTTCAAGCATTTCATTTTCAATGTGAAAGTCGTAGAGGATCCGGTAATAAGCCGCCTTCCAATGCTGAAAGATGTAATCGACCAGCTGTTCCTTGTGATTAAAGCGAATGCAGCTGACTGTTTCAAAAGCTTCGATCATTTCATAAACAGACAGATAAATATCCATATCCTTCGCGTCGTGGTTGTCGGACATAAACCGGAAGTTTGAAGTTAACAACAACAAGGTCAGATACAGGTATTCCTCAGCCGGACAGGTATTCACGCCGGACAACAGATCCCGTGCCACCTCATATTCCCGCGTGTGACGGAAGGAGTGCGCGCTGACTTCAAAGTCTTCGATGATCTGTCCCTGCTGAATGCGGCGGAAGACGATCGTTAAAAAATACGGCAGAAACTTCATCACCTGATCGGTAAACCGGATTTTCAGCTGCTTCTCAATCAGATTCAGCTGCCGGTCCAGCGTCTGGATCTGTTCCGGACGGATTTGGAGAATGCGGTTAAGGCGTGAACTTTCCAGCTGATTGATGACGCTGTTGAGTGCTTCGCTGAGCAGCTGGCGGCGGTTAAATTCGCGGCCGGTCAGCTGGTAGCCAAATTCCCGGGAATAGCGCAGTTCCAGATTAAACCGGCGAATCAGGATCTGAAGTTGTTTCAAGGTACTCAAAGCGGTGTTCTTGGAGATTTCCAGAATCGAAACGAAGTGATTCAGCGTCACGTCCGGCATTCCCAGCAGAATCAGGATGCTGATCTGCAGGCGCTCCTCATGCGAATAGACATAGCCGCTTTCCGGTTCAGCCTTCTGCGTAAACAGCTTCACTGAAGCTTGTTCATTCAGAATGAAGCCGCCTTGCTTTGTCCGCTGGATGACCGGCAGATGTTCCCATTGCAGCCAGGCGTTGATCTTCCGCATCGAGTAGTTTAATTGTTTGCGGGAAAGGCCCAGCATTTTTTCAATGTCGCTGCTTTTGATCATCGGGTTTTGTCGAATCAACATTACGATCTGGGTACTCCGTTTATCCAATATCAAGGCTTTCCCTCCTTTCCGACCCCCGCCTTGGATGATTCCATTATAGCGGCGGGTAATTTTGCTGCCGGGCGGTTGATCCCGGATTTGGGGACAGGCTGTGCCCCGGAATTGGTCTGTCATCGAAACAAGAAGCGGTTTCGCCCCCACGCTTTTCTGATAAGGCCGCAGCGGTCTTTCGCTCTCGGCGTTATTCGCGGATCAAAGCCTGCTTGCATTAAAGGCTTTCCTGCAAAGTCTTGCTTAACGATGGCGCAGGTAGTCCGCCGCACTGATAAAGAAAGGATCAGAACCAAAGCTGCCCGATTTCAGAATAAAAAGCAAGGGGCCGCAATCGCTGTAAGCAAAGGTGGAGCACAGTCCGGGTTCCAGCTCGTCGACAATTTCCATCATATTTATCTTCATGTGTTCGATAAATCGTGCGGAAGTATCTCCGCCCGCGGACAGAACCCGGGAAACGGAGCTGCCCTGAATCACATCGTGAACCAGACCGGCCAATCTTGACGAGAGTTCCTGCGCAGTCTGTGTTTCCGTCCAGCCGCATTGCCGGCCCCGGTCTTTTGTCTGCCGCACCAAGGCGGCGTCATTTTGAAAATAAACGAGCGGGATCAAGTCTTTGTCCAACGCGGCTTTCATTCGAGCTTTCGCCTGTTCTGCCTGACGCAAGGCGGTCTGCTTATCAAACAGCGCGAGCGGATCAAGCACCACTGAACAGCTCTGCGGCGTCTGTTCAAACAGCTGGATCTGCTTGTGCGTCTGCGGCGTCAGACTTCCGGCTAAAATCATCGTTCTTGTTCCTAACGTCTCAAACGTTCGCGGCTGAGGCGCATGTTCCGCCCAATAAATGGCCAGTTCCTCAGCCAGTCCGCTGCCGCCCAGGAAGATTTTCTCCTGATGTACAGCGGCGGCGATGATTTTTAAGTCATCCTGCGTTTCCCCATCGAAAATCAGATAACTGCATTCTTGTTTCGACCGCTCGACGAAAGCTTTCAGCGCCTCGGGACCGCGGCGGATTTCCGCCAGCGTCGCGATCTTCGTTTTCCGTTGGGATTGTTCCTGAATGATCCGGGCCAGTTCCGATTCATGGATGGGATTCACCGGATCGCTGCGGAAGGGACTGTCTGCGATTTTCTGACCATGCACATAATGAATTCCCTGGATTGTCTGCCGTCCATTTTTGATAAAAGCGGCACTGACAATGCCAAAATCTTCTCCGGTTTCATCAAGCAGCGCATCGAACTCCGCGCCGATGTTGCCGCGAAAAACCGAGCAGGTCTTCTTATAGAAGCGTCCGCAGCCTTCCGCTTTCATTCGGGACGCAGCCTGCCTGACCTTGCGGTAAGCCGTTACAGACGAATCGAACCGCGAATCGGTATCCTGAATCAGAACCTCCGTATCCGCGGGAAAACGGCCGCCGGTCTTCTGCGTGATCCGCGTCGTCAGACCTTGTTTTGCCAACATCACGCCGATATCCTGCGCGCCGGTAATATCGTCTGCGATTATTCCTGTTTTAATCATTACAATCACCCTTTTTATCGTATGACACCCCATGAGGGAATGCAATTTCAATATCGGGGCAGACGTTTGCCAATATTTGGATTGATCTTCCATGGAAATCTGAGGTGGAATTCTATAATAAGGACCAGAACAGGAGGTTTGTTATGAAATTAGGTTGTTGTACAACGATTGGAAACTACCGTCAGGTTTACGAAATGGGTTACGATTATATTGAATTGCCGGGTTTTGAGGTGGCAGCTCAGTCAGAAACGCAGTGGCAGGCGTTCCTGCAGGAAAAAAACGAGCTTGGCTTGCCCGTGCTTGGTTTCAATGCCTACAGCGCAGGCCAGCCGGCAATCATCGGCCCTTCCTGCGACGATCAGGCCACTGCCGATTATGCACGTCGGCTTGTTCAGCGGGGCGCGCAGGCGGGGATCGTCAATCTGGGAATCGGAGCCCCGGCCGCCCGGAAACTTCCAACAACGTTTTCCCGCGATGAGGCCGCACGTCAGCTGATTCGATTTTTACAGATCACTGCGGATATTGCCCGGCCTTACCATCAACAGGTCTTATTGGAAGCGCTGCATGACCAGTGCTGCGACTTCGGTCATGATCCGATTGAAGCTTTGGCGTGGATTCAGGAAGCGAACCGGGATAACGTTGGTCTGGTCCTGGATTTTTATCACAGCGCGGCGATGGGTCAAGCTGTGGATGACTTACGTGTGTTTGCCCCCTGGCTGCGGCACCTTCATTACAGTCAATGCGGCGATCATCTGTACCGCGGATATCCCGACGCTTCAGACCTTCCCGCATTGCGGAAAATCCACCGCCTGATCCGGCAAGCGAATTACGACCTGACGTTCAGCCTGGAATCGGATAACGCTGATTTCATGCGCTGCGCCCAAACTTCGCTGACTTTGCTTCATCAGGTCTTCGATGAACCAGAACTTTAACGTAAAAAAGCGACGCTGTTTCGGTCCATAGACCGGCAACGCCGCTTTTTTATCCCTTAGCTTTAATTTCAGAAAAGTCCGCGGGCACGACAATCGGCTCCCGTCGGACCTTCGACCAGGCAAATTCGCCGATCAGTTCCCGGGCCGTGATCGGTTCATAATGATCGCGCAGTCCCGTCAGCCAGGCCAGCTTCCCGATCAGCTCCGGCGCACTCCAACGTTGGCGCAGCTCGCCCAGATCCAGCGCCTGATCCCGTTTGGATAACCGCTGCCCGTGTTCGTTCATCAACAAGGGAATGTGGTAAAACTCGGGGACAGGCAGGCCAAGACATTGATAAAGATAGATCTGGCGAGGGGTGGACGATAACAGATCCATCCCCCGGACCACCTCGGTGATTCCTGTCAGACCATCGTCAATCACCACCGCCAGCTGATAGGCAAACACGCCGTCGGAACGCCGCACAATAAAATCGCCGCAGGTCTGATCCAATCGTGACACCCCCTGTCCCTGAAGTCCGTCCTTCAACGCGATGACCCGATTGTCCACCCGGACCCGCATTGCCGGCCGGCGGGTTTTCTCAAGCGTCCGTTTTTCCTGTTCGCTCAAATTCCGGCACCGTCCGCTGTAAAGCAGTTCCCCATCCGTTCCGTGCGGAGCGCTGGCGCTGTGCAGATCCGCCCGGCTGCAATAACAGGGATAAATCAGGTTCTTCTTCTGCAGCTCACCGAGTTTTTCTTCATAGATTGCCGTACGCTCACTCTGCCAAAGCGGTGTTTCATCCCAATCCAATCCCAGCCAGCGCAAATCATCCATAATCTGTTCGGCAAACGCACGCCGGCTGCGCTGCGGATCCAGATCCTCAATCCGCAGCACCCAGCTTCCCTGCTGAGATCGCACGGACAGCCAGCTTAACAACGCCGCCGTCACATTGCCAAGATGCATCCGTCCGCTGGGACTGGGCGCAAACCGTCCCCGGACTTGTCCTTTTTCTCCCATAACCTTCCCCATTTCCTTCTCCGGCGGTCTGCGCTTCACAAGCTTTCAGTATCAGCGTCATCCGGCCGGATCTGAATATTTTTATGATAAAACTTTTTCAGTCAAAAGTAAAACAGACCGTCGATTCCGATCTGTTTTCCGTGTTCCTATTTCATTTCTACTCTTTCCTTCAAAACTCAGGTCCTGACAAAGCCCAGTCCAAGCTTCGATTGATTTGCGTTTGCCGCAGAGCGTATCCTCTGTTCTGAGCCGGGCTGTCTATTTCAACAAAGGCAGACTCAGAATAAATTCCGGCGTTCCGCTGGACCCCGGGGCGATTTCATACTCGTCATAGACAACGACAACCTGACGATTTTCATTAATAAAGAATTTCTGATTCGCGCTGAGTCCGGCATATCCACCTTCCTCATCAAAATCGAAGAACGAAGATGGGTTTTCAGCCAGCTGGCGTTCGATCTGGGCGCGGATTTGTTGATCTGCCGCCGCAAGATTCTCCGGGCCTATCGCCTCAGCTAACGTCAGCTCCTGTCCGGTTTCCAAGTCCAGATTGAAGAAATAGCGCTGATCATACCCGCTGGCCATCGTCGTTGTCGTGTCGATCGAGAAGCTCAGCAACGTTCCCTGATTGTAGTGAATATGATAATCGGCATAAAAATCAACTGGATAATACGGCTCCTTCTGACTGGCAGCCTGTTTTTTCAGCGCTTCCGCCTGGCCGCGGGCTTCGGCGGACAGCTGGTTCAGTTCTTCCTCAATCCGCTGATTAATCCGCTTTTCAAATTCCGCATTGCCGCTGTTTTCCACCTTCGGCAGCGTGATGTGGATGACTTCATTCGCATCTTCCTTATCAATCTGCACGCCCGTCACAAGCCGCAGAAATTCGCCGATCACCGGCAGTTTCGCTACATTTTGCGCAAACACCGGCGACACATGCATCATCAGGGTAAAACAAGCCGCCGCGGCCGCAAAGCTGATCAGCCCTTTCATCACCCACCGGGGTTTTTGCGTTTGTTTCTGTCCCTGAGCAATCGCCTGTTTTACCCGTGCGTTCAGCTGGGGCGGAAGCGGTTGATTCTGATATTCCTCTTTGGCCTCTATCCAAGGTTCCTGCATTGTCTACACCTCCTGTTTCAACTGTGTTTTTAATAATTTCAGTCCTTTATAGACCTGAGATTTGATCGTATTGACATTGGTCTGCGTCATGGCCGCGATCTCGTCGAATTTCAGTTCTTCAAAAAAGCGCAGGATGATCACCGTTCGCAGCTTTGGTTCCAAGGCCATCACAGCCTGAAACAAATCGCTGTATTCGATCGGCGATGTATCCTGAGTATACCCCTGATACTCCTGCAGCGATGCCTGACGCTGACGTTGTGTGATCTGTTTGCGGCATGTTCCGTTGGCTTCGTTGATGCAGATCCGCACTAACCATGTCCGGATATATTCCGGCTGTCGAAGCTGGCCGATTTGCGAATACGCCTTGACGATCGTTTCCTGTACGACGTCCAGCGCGGACTGTTCCTCTTTGACAATGGAAAAGGCGATTCTGTACAACATCGCCTGATGTTCCAGAACCGTTTTTTCCAACAGCTCCTTTTTTTCTTCTCTGTTCATGAGCCTGCTCCTTCCGATCTAAAACCAGATTGCCGCCGCGATATCACCTCCGATTTTAGAAAAAGATCTTTTTCCGGGTTTCTACTTAATTAGGTGTTAAACCTGTGGTAAAAGTTGGAATTTCGTTTTCTTTTTTATATGATTTCCAATTTTATGGATGGCTGCGGAAAACAGAAAAACCGGAAACGCTCTTCTATCCGCGATCTTTTCACACTCGCTAAAATGGAAAACCCTCTTTTCCCATGGCGAACATGGCCGGATCCGGAAAAGAGGGGATTCTGTTTCATGCCTGGAGCGGGACATGTTCATCCTGTCCCGGTCTTTTCTGCTCCTGACGCAAACGTAATGAATATTTGTTTATCGGAAAGCCTGCCGGCTGCGCATGACCAGAAAGGTCATCATGGCCGGATCGATCAGATTCAACAAGTTAAATGACAAATCGACATGATTCAGAACATTGATCAGGAAAATCGTCGCGCACATCGTCCAATATAAACGCAGCCCCAACAAACGTCCCTGCATCAAAAGCGTCAGGCACCACAGACTGATCGCCGCGATCCCCAGCATCATCCAGGCCTGACCAAACAAACTCTCAACCGCGATGATGGCGTTGTAAATCAGACTCAGTTGCAGCCAGAAACGACAGAATTTACTCATGCTTCCGTTTTCTCCAACAAAACGATGGCCTGGGCCAGCACGCCTTCTTCCCGGCCGACAAAACCGAGCTTCTCCCCGCGCGTCGCCTTGACGTTGACCTGATCCTGCGCGCAATGCAGCGCCTGTGCGATGTTTTGACGCATCGACGGGATATGCGGAGCCATCTTCGGGCGTTCAATCATGATCAGCGCGTCGACGTTGCCGATGCGATAGCCTTTGCTTTCCATTAATTCTGTCACCTGTTCGAGCAGAATCAAAGAACTGATGCCTTTGTATTGCGGATCGGTATCCGGAAAATGCTTTCCCAGATCCCCTTCGCCTAAAGCGCCGATCACCGCTTCCGCGATCGCGTGAAGCAAGGCGTCAGCGTCGGAATGTCCGACTAACCCTTTCGTGTGTTCAATTTCAACGCCGCCTAAAACTAAACGGCGGCCTTCCGCCAACTGATGAATATCGCTGGACTGCCCAATTCTAAACATGTTTTATCCTTCTTTCTTTTGTGTTCTTGAACGCCGATCCCCAGATCAAACCGCGGGTATTTCAGAAATCCATCTTTAGATTTTCATCCCTGGGGAATGGGAAACGAATCCTTCTTTCTTTTATTATAAAGAATACGGCGTAAAATCGCATCCTTTCTCTGAAATATTTTATAAGAACTTTTCCTTATTACGTCCTGCGCAGCGGTTAAAAGCTGAGTGTTAAAGATCAGAAAAGCAAGTGATCGAAAGAATGTTCTTCACCAGAGACCGCCAGCTCCATTTCAATCTCGTTTGTTCCACCCCTTCTCTATCCTGAAAAAATGGAAAGTCTGCTTGACATAGCAGCGAAGCATGCTACACTATAATGGAAAGCAAGCTTTCCATGAATGGAGGAGGTTTATGAAGAACAGACTGGAAGCGCTGCGTAAAGCGCGCGGCATCAAGCAGGAAGAATTGGCAGCCGCCCTGGAAGTTTCCCGGCAGACGATCGGCTCGCTGGAAAACGGCAGGTATAATCCATCAATTTTGTTAGCTTTTAAAATTGCCCGCTATTTTGACGTCAGTATTGAAGATGTTTTCATTGATGAGGAGGAATCAAAATGAAAAAAAGAAACGCACTTCTGCTTGCCGCAGCCGGATTGCTTTTGATCACCGCTGGTTTTCTTCTGCTTCGCACATCCATTTTTCCCGTTGATAATCTGCCCGCTCTGCCTTATCTTTTGATCGGCGTTGGCTGCGGCGTTTTCGGTCATGGCGCAGGCGCCTGGATCAGCCGTCAAGCTTTAAAAAACGCGCCTGAGATTCAGAAGCAAATCGAAATTGATCAGCGGGATGAACGCAACGTTCAGATCGCCAATCGGGCGAAAGGCAAAGCTTACGACGCGATGATCTATATTTTCGGGGCTTTAATGGTATCGTTTGCGCTGATGAACGCGGATCTCTTTGTCATCCTGTCCTTTGTCGCCGCCTACCTGTGCGTCGTCGGCATTTCGGTTTACTATCGCGTGAAGTTTGACAAAGAAATGTGAAGTTGCTAAACAATCAGTCAGGCTCACGAAAAATACAGGATTTTTTCAAAATTCACAAGGGAAGCCGGCCGCTTCCTTTTTTCTTTTAAATCCGAAACATTTCCGCGGAATTTCGCGTTCTTTCCGCATGGATTGACAGTTTTCTTTCCGCCGAATTTCTGTTATCATGATGGAAAAGGATGTGGGAATCATGAATGGAATCGCCGTGATCGGAACGTCAATGATTGATCTTGTCGTTGTCGGCCGTCAGGCTTTTGAAATGGAGCATTGCAACAAAGCGCAGATCGTGCGAAGCTTCGGCGGATCAATGCACAATGTCGCTTATAACTGCGGTTGTTTAGGTCTGGAAACGCATTTTGTCAGCAAGTTCGGGCGCGATGACGCCGGACTGGCGATCGTCAACGAGCTGCAGAAAAAAACATGTTTCGTTTACGGCCCGGTCGTCAATCAAAGCACGCCGGTTTTCATCTCGGCTTCCGATCCGGAAAAAGGGCTGTACTTTTCGTCCATCCAATCGGAATTTCTCTTCCATGGCGAAGGGGAAGATCTTCCTTACTGCGTCTTGGGAGAATGTGACTGGGGAATCACCGATCAAATCGATCCCGCATTCTTAACGACGCTCTTAGCCAAAACGCCGCAGACACGCTGGATTTTCAGCGGTCAGATTCCGCCGGAGGCCACATTGGACAAATGGGAAGGAATCGTGCTCAACCGTGATGAAATGACAGCTTACGCCGGCTCAGTCCCGATGGCGCAGGCTGCGAAAGCGCTGTTGAAAAAAGGCGTCAGCTGGATCATTATTACTTTGGATAAGGATGGCGCGCTGTTAGTTACGCTGGATGGGATTCGCCCATATCCAGCGGAGAAGGACGGCGCTTATCCGCTGGGCTGCGGCGATGCGTTTTTAAGCGGACTGCTCTTAGGTCTGACGCAAAAGAAACCGATCGAGCATTGTCTGCATCCCGCTTTGGCCGCGGCGGCAATCGTGCTGCAGGAGCCTGCCGCATTGTCAGAAAAGCTATGTCAGCTGAAACCCCGGACCGCTTCCCAACCCCAGTAAATTGGCAGATAAGCCACGCCAAATGAGAAAGATTGATAAAACCCCGTTTCCTTCAATTTTAATCGCTATCCTTGATTGAAGGTGCGATCAAGGGGATTGAAAACCGGGATTATCCTGCATCTATTCCTTCAGTATGACAAGGTTAGAGGGGTAGAACTATCTCCGCCAAAAAATCATGAGGCTCACCTCAATTCTGATTGATTAGCGGTAAATCATGACCAATATTTCGTCGATCTTCCACAAAAGAATTGACATCCTGCGGAAATTGAATACAATCAGGATATAGATTCGATGACAAGAATAAGTAGACGGAAATTTCTGAACCTCACCAGAGAGCCGGATCCAGGTGTAAGCCGGCAGGCAGAATTCCAGCCGAAGTCCTCTTGAAGAAGCCTTCTGAACTGACAGTAAGAAGTGCCGGACGCTGATCCCGTTAAAGACACAGCCCATTGACAGATGGGAAAAGAGCCGGAATTTTCCGGAATCAAGGTGGTACCGCGGTCAAGCCGTCCTTTGTTGGACGGTTTTTTTGTGGATCGAACTGGAAGGAGAGTTTTATGAAAAAATGTTCTAAAAAGAATCTGATCCTGCTGAGCCTGACGTTGTTTTCAATGTTTTTCGGGGCGGGCAATCTGATTTTCCCGCCCTTCCTGGGACAAAATGCCGGGACGCAGAGCCTGCCGGCGTTAATCGGTTTTCTGATCACCGCGGTGGGTTTCCCGGTGCTGGGGATCGCCGTTGTCTCCCGCTTCAATGGTCTGGATGTTCTGGCTCAGAAGGTTCATGCCGGATTCGGACTGTTCTTCGCGGTTTTGATCTACCTGTCGATCGGGCCGCTGCTGGCAACGCCGCGGACAGCTACGCTGCCCTTTGAGATGGCGATCCTGCCCTTGCTTCCGGATGGCACCTCCCCGCAGCTTTCCCTTCTGTTGTTTACGAGCGTATTTTTCCTGATCGCCTGGCTGCTTTCCCGCAATCCAAGCAAGCTGATCGACCAGCTGGGAAAGCTCCTGACGCCGACGCTGTTAGTGTTGATTGTGGCCGTCTTTGCCGCCGCGCTGCTGCATCCGTTAGGACAGCCGGCCCTGCCGCAGCCCGATTATGCATCCGGGCCGTTAATCAAGGGATTTTTAGAAGGCTACCTGACGATGGACGCGCTGGCAGCCCTCAATTTCGGCATTGTCGTTTCTCTGAACATCCGCGCGCTGGGGATTGACGACGATCAGGAAGTCATGTCCACCAGTATGAAAGCCGGCTGTCTGGCGGGGTTGATTCTGGCGGTGATTTATATCATGTTAACGCTGTTAGGCACTTCCCTTTCCGGCATGCCGATCGGCGCTAACGGTGCGCAGACGCTGACGCTGGCCGTCACTTCGCTGTTTGGCGAAAGCGGCCGCTGGGTCATGGCGTTGATCTTCCTGTTGGCCTGTATGACGACTTGCGTCGGCTTGTTAACCAGCTGCAGCGAATTCTTTTCCTCACTGACGCCGAAAATCAACTATTCTCAATGGTTGTTATTCCTGACGCTGTTCGCGCTGGGCGTTTCCAATTTTGGGTTATCGGCGATTCTGTCGATCTCCGTTCCGGTGCTGAATATGATTTATCCGATGGCGCTGGTTCTGATCCTGCTGGGGTTGGGCGATCCTTTATATAAGGATAACCGCCTGATCTATCCATTGACTGTGTTCAGTACGGGTGTCGTCAGCGTTCTGGCTGAGCTGGATACCCTGGGTTTACGAATTCCCGGACTGACCCAGCTGTTGGAAAATCTGCCGCTGGCCTCGCAGTCGCTGAGCTGGATCTGCATCGCAATAGTGATGTTTGGCCTTTCGCTGATGCTGGGCAGAAGAAAGAAAGCAAGGCGTTAACCTTTTTCTGACAATCAGACAGGAAGCGCCATGTTTTATAAATCAGACTTATCTTTCATGGGCAAGCTCGTCCTGATATACTACTTTTCTTGATTTCTGTTTCCTATTTTGTCTGTTGTTTTCCCCCAGCTTTCTTCATCCATTACATCACGATAATCACTTTGCCTTCGGTTAGAATTTTGATGCTTGTGCCACTACTGCACAGTGATCTTCCATATCCAGTTATCACCCTGGCAGGTTGTGTTAAAAAAAGCTGATTTCCCCGATCATCCGGAAGTCAGCTTTTCGTTTTCCTATTCGCAAAAAGGCAGTTCAGACAGGCCGCTGCCGCTTATTCCTCGTCGTTTTTCAACAGGATTCCGCCGACGTTGACACGGAAAGTCTGGAAGGCGGCCCACTTCACCGGCGCTTCGGCAAATACGGCCACCGCCGCGTCCAGCACCGCTTTGAGATCCCAGGCGATGAAATCCAGATATCCACAATTCAATCCGGAAGCCCCGCCCAGCCAGGCTGCGGCGTCCATCCCGGCCCTTTCGCTGATCTTCGCTTCCAATTCATCACGGAAATCCAGGATCGCTTTCGCCCGGTCTTCCCCCTGAAACCCGTCGAACGGATAATAGAAGAAGCCGGCGGCGATGCCGTCCTTATGCAGATCATCGACCGCCTGCGTTATCCCACGCAAATACTGCTGGATCAGCACCGGGCAGCATGTCGAACCGGCCGTCACATCCCCACGCACCTGTTCCTGGCGTTTCTCGTCCGGCTCCATCCGATATGCAGTGTAGCTCTTCAGTACGCGCGCCGGATCGCGGCTGAGATCCAGCCCCATCTCACGCAAAGCCTCCGGCAGTTCCGCCAGTGTTATCCCCGCATCACTTTGCGGCTGTGAGTACAGCTTGACCTCGTCAATCACCGACATCGCGGCAATCTCGCCCAATGTCTGATCAATGAAAACAGACAAAATCCACCAGACCTGATTTTCATTTTCCGCCATAAGCTCTGCCAGCGCCGGGCAGCAGACCGCCAGCGACACCGTTTTTTCAGTGTGCTCTGTAATCCACACCTGCACTTCTTCCGCCGAAAGCTCCCGGCCCGCGATCCGCAGCGCCGCTTTGGGCGCAGGCTGGCGGCCGATCATCACATTCCAGCGTTTTTTCAAGCTCTCCGGCATCTGCTTCTGATAATAATCCAGCGCTATCAAGCGTACCCGGTCGCCCTCGGGCGTCAATATCAGATCATAACGATCCTGATTGCATCCCAACTCAAAGGCGATCTCTGAAAATGCCGGATGAAGCAGCCGGGTTGTCTGATTGATGATTTCCTCACCCTCTACCCGATTGCGCATCCGCACCCGCAGCACCTGTTCTTCACGCTCAAACAGCTGCCAGCTCTCCTGCACCCGCTGCCGAAACGGCTTCTCAAAGCGCGGTAAAGCTAAGCGTCTGCGGCAATCTTCGATCAACGCCAGCGTATCCTCATCGCCCGGCCGGGCGTTTAGTGCCCGTTCAAAATAGGTCAGTGCCGGGCCTTCCTGATCAAGATAATAATAGGCGTAAGCCATCCGGAAATTCCAGGTATGCTCCTTTCCCAACGGTTCTTCGACCCTCTTTAACAGCTGGATCGCTTTCTCAAAATTTGCCCGGTCATTCACGTCCGCGACATTATTATACGCTTTCGCCAGTTCGCTGATCAGTTCAGGCGTGAGCTTTGCCTCTTCCAGCGCTTCGATGGCATCAATGATTTGGGTGTATTGTCCGTTTGCGTTCCAGAGTTCAATCTGTTTCCACAATTCCATTTCTGATTTCCTCCCTGAGATCAGCGCGGCTGACCCTCATTCCATATTCAAGTTGATTTCTTTCTTAGAATCCATTCAAGCGTTCATCCTTTTCCCCGCTGAAGCGCAGACACCCCCGGCCGGCAGCTTTGGCCTGATACAAAGCCTGATCGGCATGGTACCAGAGCTGATCAAACTGTTGTCCCTGCTCCGGGAACCGGGCGGCGCCCAGACTGGCGCTGACAGAAATCGTCAGTCCTTTCTGTTTTCGTAGCGTTTCCCAGACACTCATCAGCCGGTTGGTTTCCTCTATGATCCCCGCGGTGGAAAGCGGATTGATTTGATCCCGGTCCGATCTGAGATAGAGGATGAATTCATCGCCGCCGATCCGTCCGCTTAAGGCATCAGGGAAAACGGCGAGGATCGCCTGGCCCAGCGTTTCCAGCACCTGATCGCCCAGCGGATGTCCCATCGTATCATTGATCTGCTTAAACCAGTCGATATCCAGCATGATCATGACGCCCGGGCGGCCTTCCTGCATTGCCGCGCTGATCTGCGCTTCAACCCACCGGCGGTTCAGCAGCCGCGTCAGCGAATCATGCCGGGCATTGTATTCCATCCGGCGGTAAGATTCCTCCAGCGCACGTGTTTTCTCTTCCACCAGCTGTTTCAGCTGACGGTTGGATTGTTCCATCAGACGATGCGGAAAAAATTCATCCGTCCCCTGTTCCGGATCAGGAACCGACTGATGTACATGCAGAACCCGCCATTGATTGCCCATCTGACGCAAAAGTATTGTAAAGCGGAACCGGCCGATGAATTCCAGCGGATTCTCGGTCTGTTCCCGAACCCGCAGCTCGCCGATCACAAGCGTGCAGTCGGCGCTGACCGGCTGACTTTGATACCACTGATCCTCAATGATAAACGCCGTTGTCCGCGCGCTGATTTCCGCGGCGATCTTCTGCACGAACATCTCAAAGCTGCGGCTGACCTCATGTTCGCCGGTACCGATGATTGTCGTTTCCGGCAGAAAACAATGATCCAATAAAGTATAATTTTGTTTTTCCAGATATTCATGCCAGAGATACCGGCAAAAAGTTTCGGGGGAAGGCAGATTTTCCATGCGATCAACTCCTTGATTTTTCAGCCTTGCTTACAAACATGTTTCATCCGGTCGACCGGGCAATGAAATTCCCGGCCTGTCGTTCGGTAAATCCTGAAATTTTATCGCTTCTGTGCGTTTTCAAAAACTTGTTTTGTTCGATTTTTGAATCAGCTGTTTCTATTATAACGAACTTCCGGATAAATGTCTTTAACGAGAACGGTAAATCCGGCGCTGCCCGCCGGCTTCCGGATCTGCCCGGGGTAAATCAGGCTCGGTTTGCCAACTTCCCGATGCCGCTTCCGCAACTTTCAACGGGAAAGCGAGAAATGGACAGTTTCCGCTTTTTAAGCTACAATCAGTACCAGGAGATGAGCGAGATGTCAAATTCCCGGATTTCGATTTTCTGGGCGACGCTGCGGCATGGGCTGCAGATGCTGGGACTGCTTTGCGCCGCGACGGTTGTCGGCCTGGTATTCCGCCAGCTGGGTTTCCCGGAAACCAATATCGTCCTGTTATACCTGCTCGCCGTGCTGCTGACGGCCTGGATCACCCGCGGCTACGGTTACGGCGTCCTGGCGTCGTTAGCCGCCACGCTGATCTTCAATTACTTTTTCACGGCTCCCTACTGGTCGCTGTCCGTCGATGATCCAAGCTACTGGATCACGTTTGTGATCATGACCGTCACCGCCTTCATCACCAGCGCTCTGACTTCCAAAGCCAAGCTCAGCGCCCGGCGCGCGATGCAGCGGGAACAGGAGATCAAAACCTACTATACGCTCAGCCGAAGGCTGAACGAAGAAATTGAATTACCCCAGATCGCACGGCTGGCTGCTGAGGTTCTTTCCAACGCCTTGAACACGGAAATCAGCTGTCTGTGCCTGAACGAAAGCGAACAGCCGGCATCGCTTTACCGCGCTCTGCCGGGGCAAAGCGCCCTTTCCCTGCCCTGCGGTGATCTGACGGCCGGGAAGGAAAGCCGCGAAACTGATCAAAGCGAAAAAACCGTCAGTCTGCCGTTACAGAACAAAGGGGTGCAGCTGGCCGTTTTGCGGATACCGGCGGAAACCATGAATTCGATGAGCGAATCGGACCGGCAGCTGCTTCAATCGTTAAGCGAAATGATCACGCTGGCGATGGATCGCTTCCGCGCCGCAAGACAGAAAATCCGCTCGGAAGAAGAAGCGGCCCAGGAACGGTATCGAAGCAATCTGCTGCGGGCGATCTCCCACGATTTGCGCACCCCGCTCTCAGCGATCATGGGCACCTCGGAAATGATTCTCGGCATGAGCGAAAACGACGATCCGCGCCGCGCTCTGGCATGGGATATCTATCAGGACGCCGACTGGCTGCACTCCCTGGTGGAAAACATTCTCAGCCTGACCCGCATTCAGGACGGGCATCTGAATTTGCATCTGGAAAAAGAAGCGGCGGAGGAAATCATCGCTTCCGCTCTCGATCACATTGCCAAGCGGGCGCCGCAGCGGATGATCAACGTTTCCATTCCGGATGAAGTGCTGATGATTCCGATGGACGGCAAATTGATCCAGCAGGTTTTGATCAATCTGCTCGACAACGCCTTGAAGCATACTCAGCCGCAGGATGAAATTACGCTGACGCTGCGGCGTGATCAGAACGAGGCTGTTTTCACAGTCCGGGATGGGGGCGAGGGTATCGCGGACAAAGACCTCGCGCATATTTTCCAGACTTTTTACACGACGCGCACCCGTCAGGCGGACGCGCAGCATGGCATCGGCCTGGGCTTGACAATCTGCGAATCTATCGTCAAGGCCCATCACGGCACGATCAGCGCCCGCAACCGCACGGATTGTTGCGGCGCGGAATTTACATTCCGGCTGCCTTTGGAGGAATCACAATGAACAAGTTTACAACCCGGATCCTGATCGTCGAGGACGATCCGCAGATTCGTAATTTTATCAGTTATGTCTTGAGCGCCGAAGGCTTTGCCAGCGACAATGCCGCAACGGCGCAGAGCGCGATGACGCTGCTGGCGGCGAATGTTTATGATTTAATGCTGCTGGATCTGGGACTGCCGGATTATGACGGCATGGATGTCATCCGCAAGGTGCGTGAATGGTCGGAAATCCCGATTCTGGTCGTTTCCGCCCGTGATCAGGATCAGGAAAAAGCCCAGGCGCTGGATCTGGGGGCCGACGATTATCTGACCAAGCCGTTTTCCACTACCGAGCTGATGGCGCGGATTCGGGTAGCGATCCGGCATGCGTTCCGCCAAAACACAGCGGCGGTCCAAAAGGTGCTGACGGTCCGCGAGCTGTCGCTGGATCTGGAAAAACGCCAGGTCACACTGCGAGGCCAGCCGCTGCACCTGACGCCGATGGAATACAATCTGCTGAGCCTGTTTCTGCGCAACAGCGGCAAGGTCTTAACGACCCGCTATCTGATCAGCTCGATCTGGGGCAGCGGGTATGGTGAGGATACGCAGGCACTGCGGGCCTTAATGGCCGGGCTGCGGCGCAAGATTGAGGAAAATCCCGCGAAGCCCCGCTACATCGTCACCGAAATCGGCGTCGGCTATCGGCTGGTGGATCAGGACATGCAGAAAGGATAAAAAGCAATGCAGAAAATACAAACACAGGAAGCGCTGGCCGCGCTGAAAAATGGTGAAATCCTGTTGACCCGGCAGACGGATCAGGTGCAGTTTTACGCGCTGGTGAACGGACGGGTCCGGATTCAGAATTCCAACAGCCGCTTCACGTTAAGCATCGAGGAATGGCAGGCCTTGTTCTTCAAAGAGGAATTCTGGCTTTATGAACCGGTGGAAACGAGCGAGATCTCGTTGGAAAAAGACGCCGAATATTATGGCTGGAATCATAAATAATTCAACTTTCAAAGCAACAGTTCGACACAAGAGCTGGTCATAACGAAATGCCCGATTGAACACGCCGCAGGAAATCATCCGGCGTTGTTGCGGTGCGTGGAAAGTCCGTCATGTCCGGTTGGACGCACTTTCTGGCAAATTCAGAAAAACGCGCCTTTAAAACAAGCGCAAAGAAAGTGGTCGATCAAGACTGCATCAAGGCCGCTGGAAACGAAATGGATCGTTTCCGGCGGTCTTTTTTCATCCAGCTTATCCCCAGCGGCTTTGCTTTTTAAAGCATAATGTAAAAATCGCCATGAAAAAAACACCGGAGTTTGACAATCCCGGTGTTTTTCAATCAATTCTTCATTGATCCCTGACGCTCGCTTCAAACGATACAGGCCATTTCTAAAAGCGCAGGAAATTCAGCCGGCCTCTCAGAACGCTTTCTTATAGACCTCCAGCACCAGCTCAAAGGTGCATGGGCGCGGATTGCCGCCGGTGCAGACGTCCGCCATCGCCGCTTCTGCCAGCGCTGGCAAATCTTCTTCCTGAACACCGATTTCTTTCAGGGTCTGCGGGATGTTGACATCCAGGGACAACTGACGCACCGCGTCGATTGCCGCCTGACGGTATTCGTCTTCCCTCATCGCGTCGACTCCCTTAACGCCCAGGACACGGGCAATTTCACGGAATTTCTCGCCGGTGTAATCCTTGTTGAACTCCATGACATATGGCAGCAGCACCGCGTTGGCAACGCCGTGCGGAATGCCGTAGAAGGCGCTTAATGGATGCGCCATGCCATGCACGACGCCCAGACCGACGTTGGAGAACGCCATGCCGGTCATATACTGACCCAGCGCCATGTCTTCGCGGCCCTTCGGATCATTGTTGACCGCGGCGCGCAGCGAACGGCCGATCAGCTCGATCGCCTTCAGGTTCAGCGTATCCGCCAGCTCCCAGGCAGCCAGCGTCGTATACCCTTCAATCGCGTGCGTCAGCGCATCCATACCGGTGGAAGCCGTCAATCCCTTTGGCATGCTTGACATCATCTCCGGATCGACGATCGCCACAGCCGGCAGATCGTGCGGATCCACACAGACGAACTTCCGGCGCCTGGCTTCGTCGGTAATGACGTAGTTGATCGTCGTTTCCGCGGCCGTACCGGCAGTCGTCGCCACCGCGATCATCGGCACTGCTTTATTTTTCGTAGCGGCCGTGCCTTCCAGGGAGACCACATCGGCGAATTCCGGATTGTTGATGATGATGCCGATCCCCTTGCCGGTATCCTGCGGCGAACCCCCGCCGATGGCGATCAGATAATCCGCGCCGGCTTCCTTGAAAGCCGCGACCCCTTCCTTGACCATATCGACAGTCGGATTGGCTTTGACCTTATCATAGATGGCATACGGCAGCCCTGCCGCATCCAGCAGATCAGTGACCTTTTTGACGACGTTAAACCGGACCAGATCCGCATCGGTGACGATCAGCGCCTTGCGGAAGCCGCGGTTTTTCACCTCGTTTACGATTTCGTTGACTGCGCCGTAGCCATGGTAGCTTGTTTCATTTAACATAAAGCGATTTGCCATATTTGATTTCCTCCTTCGCTTTCTTTACTTTCATTGTAAATAAATTAACAAAGGATTCAAGTGACACTTTGACAAAAATGGTACAATCGGATTTATTCCAGTTCTGTATCCCGCAGCATTGCCCGCAGCTTTTCCGGCTGAGCGTCGATCAACAAATCCACAATCGTTTCCGGGCTTTCCTTTGCCCCCTGAATCACCCATTTCACCGTCATCTGCATCGAACCCCGGCAATACATCTCAAGCAGAAACTGAATCTGGGGCGTCAGCGGCTGCTGCGTCTTCTGTTCGATCCATTTTGTATAGAAATCCAAAATGCATTGATAATCATAGTGCATCAGCGAATTGTAGTCCTGCGAACGAAAAGCCTGAGAAAAAAATGTTTTTTCCTGCCGGATAAATTCGAATTTTTTTAACAAGCCTTCCCGCAGCGTGTACTGGACGCCCATCAGCTTAAACGACTTCTGAGCCAGCCGTTCAAAATACCAGTTAACCAGATCGTATTTGTCCTGAAAATGCCGGTAGAACGACTGCCGGGTCGTATGGGCTGACTCCACAATATCCCGCACGGTGATTTTATCCAGAGGTTCCGTTTCCATCAATGTCTTGATCGCCTCGGCCAGCCGGTACTTCATCATTTCCTTTTCCGCCATCCTGACTCATCCTTTCGCTTTGCCTGTTCGCTTTCATCATAAAAAAAAACGTGCTCTCCGTCAACCGCCGCCTCCGCCGATTTCCTGATTTTCTCATTTGTCAACGTTCTTTTTCCTCACCTTCCCGCTCTGGCTTAACGAAAGACGCGCGTTTTATCCGATGGGAACCCCCGGCAGATGTTGTCTTTTTCTTTTGTCCGCCAGTTTTTTTATCCTTGAACCGGCTCTCATCCTCACGCCATTCTCACACGCCGCCGGTTCTTTCTCACACAAAACTCACAGCTTTCACGGTATTCTATTCTCGTCAAGATGAAGCGGAGGTGTTCATGATGAATGAAATCGCAAATCCCATGACGTTGGAAGCCTTAACGGAAAGTATCCGGACTGCCGTCCGGCTGCAGGATTACGCCGGCGGAGAACACGAAATCGCCGAAGCGATGCGCATGCATCCACATTCGCCGGTTCCGCACAACCTGATGGGCATCCTGCTGGCCAGCCATCATGAGCTGTTGGCCGCCATGAAACATTTCCGGGCAGCCGCGGCCCTCGATCCCACTTATATCCCGGCCCGCTGCAATCTGGAGCAGTGCGCCTCGTTTACCGGTCAGGGGAATTTCGCTTATTCCCCAGGCGACTGCCAGAGCGTTCCAGCCTGGAATCCATGGAAGATCGTCTATGACGAAAAAGGGATCGGTCATGTAGTAAGGAGGAAACATTCATGTTAAGTATTCATGTCAACTGGCTTGGCAAATCCAAATTGACGGTGATCGTCGGCTGCGGGCGGCTGGGTTCCACGCTGGCCGACCAATTATCGGACGAGGGCAAAAACGTAATTCTGATCGATCAGAACGAAGCGGCATTCCGCAAATTATCGCCGGCCTACGCCGGACTGACGTTAGTCGGCGACGCGACGGACGCCGCCACTTTGAAGCAGGCTGAAATCGAACGGGCGGATCATCTGGTCATCGTTACCAACAACGACAATACCAACATCATGATCGCGCAGCTGGCCCGGGAATGCTTCCAGACGCCGCATGTGATCTGCCGGCTGTATGATCCGCAGCGGGAATGTGTTTACCGGGAATTCGGGATCCAGACGATCTGTCCAACCGCGCTGTCGTCTCTGGCGATTGAACGACTGTTAAACAATCCGGCCAGTCTGAATCAGACGAGTCAGGAAGGAGGAAATTGAACATGAAGAAACGAATTCTGATTGTCGGCGGTTTTCATAAAGCGCAGACGTTGGCGCGGTCGTTTCTGGAAAAAGGCTACGACGTCACGGCGATCAATAAAAACCCCCTGCATTGCCGGGTTCTGGCGCAGATGAGCGATTTGACGGTATTGACCGGCGATGGCTCCAAGCCCTTCGTGCTCGAAGACGCTCAGGCGGAAAATGCAGATATCGCGATTGCGCTGACGCCGCGGGATGACGACAATCTCGTGATCTGTCAGCTTTGCAAGAAACAATTCCACGTCCGCAAGACAGTTTCACTGGTGGCCAATCCGGAAAAAATCAAATTTTTCTACCGGATGGGGATCGATTCTGTCGTCTGTGCGTTGTCTGCCATTACCAGCATTGTGGAGCAGCAGACCTTTCTCGATGAATTTACAACCCTGCTTCCCCTGGGAGATGGCGAGCTGCGGATTTCCGAACTGCGGCTGCCGGCTACCTCTCCCGTTATCGGGAAGACGCTCAGCGAAATTCAGCTCAGCCGCGACGTCATCATCGCGACGATTCTGCGTCAGGATCAGCCGCTGGTTCCGCATGGAGATACGAAGCTATTAGCGCAGGACGTCCTGATTCTGATCGCTGCCGCCAAACAGGAAGCCGCCGCCGTCAGGGTGCTGCAGGGCAAATGAAAAATTCAGGATGGAGCCGGCTGCGGCATGGCGGCATTATCGGCAAATTTATGATGTTGTGCGGCTTGCTTTGCGCCGTACCGATGGTGACGGCCTGTTTTTATCCAACCCTGCCCAAAGAACTGGAAGCCTTCGCGCTGCCGGCTGGAATTTCGCTTTTGGCGGGGTTATTCAGCTGTTGGAAAGGGGCGGCGCAGGATCAGGAGGAACCGCGTCCGCAGCTGATTCAAAAAGGGGGATTCTTCGTCTTGTTCGCCTGGCTGTACGGAATTTTCATCGGGGCGCTGCCCTTTGTTTTAGCCGGCCGGTTAAACTGGATTCAAAGCTTGTTCGAATCGGTCAGCGGCTGGACAACGACCGGTTTATCCGTGCTGGATGTGACGCAGGTTTCACCGATATTTCTGTTTCACCGGGGCTTTATGCAATATTGCGGCGGTCTGGGCTTCGTCATGGTGATGACGTTGTTCATCCAGAATAAACAAAGCATGAACCTGTTTCAGGCTGAGGGACATTCCGATCAGCTCACCCCGAATCTGGGCCGGACGGTGCGTTTGATCGTGTTGATGTACACAACCTTCCTGGCGCTGGGCGTCGCGGCCTATGTCCTGGCGGGCATGAATTTCTTCGACAGTCTGATCCATGCGATGTGCGCCTTATCCACCGGCGGATTCTCCACCCGCGCGGAAAGCATCGGCTACTATCAAAGTCCGCTGATCGAATTCATCACGATCGTGCTGATGGTGATCGGAACGACGAACTTTGCGGCGTTGTTGCTGCTGGTGCGCAGACAGGCGCGTAAGTTTATGGCCGTCAGCGAAGTCCGGTTTATGGGACTGGTGCTGGTGATGGCAATTCCTCTGACGGCGCTGGTGTTGTTCTTTGCGGCTTACGCCGATCTGCCCGGCAGTTTCCGGATCGCTTTCTTCGAGGTGGTTTCCGCGTTGTCAACTTCCGGTTTTTCCACAGTCGGTTATACGCAGTGGCCGCAGGCCGCGGTGTTCGTACTGATCGTCATGATGTTGATCGGCGGCGGAATTGGTTCGACGGCCGGGGGTCTGAAACTGACGCGGGTCTATCTGATGCTGCGGGGGCTGGGCGATAGTTTGCGCCGCAGAAACGCGCCGGCGGGCGCCGTTTCCTGTATGTTTTTTAAGCGGCCGCAGGGACGGGTAGCCATTGATCAAAAGTTGTTAGCAGATACCGCAAATTTTGTTTTCTGTTATTTTCTGATTTATCTGATTGGAACGTTCTTGTTGATGCTGACGGCGAATTGTTCGTTGATCGAAGCGATGTTCGATTTTGCTTCCGCATTGGGGACTGTCGGGTTGTCGATCGGCATCACCGGACCGGCGACGCCTGCTTTGGCCTTGATCGTGGAAATGGCGGGAATGCTTTTAGGACGGTTGGAGATCTTCATTCTGCTCTCAGGGATCCACGCGGGGTTCCTTCGCTTAAAAAACGCGGTTTTCCAATAGCGGTTTTGCTTTGTGAAAGCGAAAGACATCGGCCTTGAGGAGAAGTGGAAAGACAGTTTCTCCGCTTTCTTTCCTCTTGAACCTGCTTCTTTATCTTGAGAAACAATCAGGTCTGTTCTATAATGAAAACAAGTTATAGCAGCGCATAATCAGGTTGAGCGTTTCGACTCACAGCCGTAAATTGTGGATTAGAATCCGTGAGGGTTGGAATCTGCGTTTACGGCTTTTCAATTCATGCCCGCTTTCATTTCAAACTGCGTCAGCGCAAAGGAGAAAATCATGAATTATCAAATTTTAGATCTGGAGACCTACAAGCGAAAGAGTCATTTTGAATACTTCAGTCAGCTGGCTTATCCCTATGTCAGCGTGACCGCTGACGTCGATATCACAAAGTTCCACGCCAAAATAAAAGAACAGCGCCTGCCGTTCTTCCTTTCCTTCTGTTATTGCGCCGCCCAGGCCGCAAATGCCGTTCCGGAATTCCGCCAGCGGATTCTCAAGGGGCAAATCGTCCAGTTTGACCAATGTCGAACTTCCCATACCGTCGCGCTGGAAGATGGGACATATTGTTACTGCACGCTGGATTATTCGCTGCCTTTCCCCGACTTTTTGCCTTATGCGCAAAAGATGCAGGAGGCTGCAAAGCTAGGCGGATCGATTGCGGAAAACGAGGAAGACACGCTGGATTTTTTCTACATTTCCACACTGCCCTGGATTTCATATTCTGCGCTGATACAGCCTGTGCCGATCCCCGCTGACAGCAATCCCCGGATCACCTGGGGCAAGTTCTCGCTGCGAGAGAACCGGCTGGTTCTGCCAGTATCCGTGTTATGCCATCATGCCTTAGTCGACGGCCGCCATCTTGGGCAGTTTTATCAGGCGCTGGATCAGGCCTTAGCTCAGCTTTGCGCCGCGCTGTGACGCTGATCGGTCATGCCTCGAAGAAACCGGCGTTTCTTGTCAACCAGCCGCAGTCAAAACTTAAGCGCCGGAAGCCGCCCCGCAGGGACGGCTTCAATGACAGATCCGATCACGATTGATGATCGACATCGCTGCCCTGAGTGATTCAAAGATTTTCCAGTCCTTTACTCTGTGTCACAGTGAGCTTCTGCCAAAAGAAATTGAACCCAGAAAATTCAGGCTGACAAAAGACGGCACTCTTCATCGTTTCTTTTTCACACTTGAGGTTCACGAAACAATTCCATCATTTCAGTGAATGAAATCAAACTGACATGGTTCAGTGTTTCTGCCATCTCGCGGCAGCCTTGCGTGAATCCGGTCTTCGCAAACAAAAATAAGTGAACTTCTGTGTAAGAAAACAGCTGGCTGCGGCTGACTAATGTTTTTAACACGCTTTGATCGACCTTTTCATTCGTCCATTTGCATTCACCGAACAAGGCCGTTGTTTTATCCTGAACACCCATAATGTCAATTTCCGTCTGTTTTTTTTCACGGGGATCCGTTCCCCACCAACGACCCAGTTCTGAAAAAAATACAGGTGATCTACCTGCCAGAAGCAATTTCCAAAGATATTGTATACAGATCTGTTCAAAAACATTTCCCATATATTCTGATAAATAGGGCTCGATCCGCTTAAAAGCCAGTTCTTTCGCTCCGCGGGAAATAATTGAGCTGTTCTGTGGAACAAACCGGTACCAGAACCGGAAAAGATTGTCGCTGATCACATAGACGGCCTTTCGGGAAGCCTGATCACCATACGGTATTTCCTTTTGAACCCATCCCAATCCTAACAGATTCTTAAGATAGGCGGCACAGACATTCGTATTTTCGCCAACCTTTGAAGAAATCTCCGACAAACGGGAAGCCCCGTTAGCGATTGCTGAAATGATCGCATTGTAAAGGGCAGGTTCACGAACTTCTTGTTTCAGAAGATTTTCCGGCTCCTCAAATAAGGCGGACGTCGGATCTAAGAATGTATTCTTAATATTTTCAGCGACGCTGAGCCGATCGTCAATCTGAAGCAGATACTGAGGCGTCCCGCCCACCGCTCCGTAAACAAGCGCTTGTTCTTCAGCGGAGTAGCCGGGGAAACAGCGGCAGACTTCTTCAAAATCAAACGGCAGGATCTTCATTTGAGCCGTTCTCCGGCCATAAAGCGGAGCCTTATATGCCAAAACATGATCTTCCATATAAGACATCGAGGATCCGCACAAGATAAGCATAAGTTTAGACGTTTCTTTATATTGATCGATCAGAAGCTGGAGCGTGGAAGCTAAGCTGGCAGAAGCTCGGGCTACATACGGGTATTCATCAATGACCAAAACCAACCGCTGATGTTCGGCAAGTTGAAAGACCATTTCTAAAGCTGCCTGAAAGGAAAGAAACGTCGTCTCAGCCTTGAACCCTGTTTCCATTTCCAAAATACTGCGGCTGAAATTCTCTAAATTCTGTTTAGCATTGCTTTCCACACCCATAAAATAAATGGCTTTTTTATCGTTGATAAACTGATTGATCAACGTCGTTTTACCTACCCGGCGGCGGCCGTAAATCACGGCAAATTCAAAACGATCCGATTGATAAAGCCGATCTAAAGCAGTGAGTTCACGAGTTCTGCCAATAAACATCCGGTTCACCTCCTTATCCTTTTAATTCACTATAAAGTAAATGATAAACTTAGTCAAGTATGATTTGGCAAATCGTATCTGAGTAATTTTGTTGATAAGAAAGGTAGGCGTTTACTGCGGGTTCCTCGGCTCGCGGTTGCCTTTGATTGTCAGTTCCATGGATTCCAGCTGATGAAACAAGCATTTCACTTCATCCTCAATCTGACTGCGGACCGCTTCCGAAAACGGTTCAAGAAATTCCGCGATCGCTTTGTCATATTGATTTTTATACTTTGTGTTCAGCTGTTTCCAGTTCGCTGCCCGAAACCAGGACAAACGTTCTTCATGAATCTTCAGCTGGCCTTGAATCATCATCACAGCCAGAATGGGATAACCCGGATAGTGCTGCCACAGCGTCGCATTGTCGTTGCTGGAATAGCCGTTTTCCAAAAACTTGACCGTGTACCGTTTGGCGTGATCCGAGGAGAGAACATAAGCGCGGTCTGTCTGTATGTCAATCCGTTGATCTGCCACGGCGCTCAGCGCTTCGTAGATTTTTGATAGAGGGGGATTTTTTTCCATACCTGACTCCTTTATTTTTATTCTTCTATTATACCCTGTTCGCAAAACGCTGCGGACTTTTTTACTCAACTCGCCTCGGATTCCGCGCTGACGCCTTCCTTCAGGAAACGATTCAGACGGCGATTTCTGATAAACGGGAGGTAAAGGACCAGACAAATCCCCTGACCTATCGCTGAAAGCAGGCCCAGAGCCAGGCTTTCGCCAAAGAAACCGAATGCCAGCGTCGAGATCAGCCGGCCTGCCGTCATGATCGACGTTTCCAGCGCGACTAACCGGCCGCGCATCTGTTCCTCGCAGCCCAGAATCATCGCCGAGGAAACGATGATGTTGCCAATCGAATTGAACAGATTGGCAATCAGATACGAAACGCATACTAACGCCGGATTGTGGCTCAAGGCGGTGATGAACGAAGCGATTGTGCCGATGATCATCGGCAGTAAGCTGCACAGCTTATCGCGCAGCGGTTTGGGCAGCATTCCGGGAATAAACGTTCCGGCTACCGCGCCGATGCTGCCGAAGGTCAGATATAAACTGTAAAATTCATCGGCCAGTCCCTTCTGCTGCAAAAAGGGCAGCGTTACCGAGGATAAGCCGGATACCAGTACATTCCAGGCTAAAAGCAGAAGCAGCAGATCGCGCAGGGACGGATTGCCAAACGTGATCTGTAAGCCCTCTTTGAAATCGTTGAAAAAGGAACTTGACGCTCCGGCCGGGACTTCGGTCGGCCGCAGTGTGATGAAACATTCCGACAATGACGATGCCCAATACAACACGCCGTTGACGATCAACAAAGTTGCCGGCCCGCACATCAGCGCCAACAGGCTGCATATTCCCTTGCCGGTCAGGTTGATGACCATGAACAACCCGGTGTTCCACGACTGCGCCTTCATGAACTGGCTGCGCGAAACAACGAGGGAAAATGCAGCCATCGCGGCCGGGTTAAACAGCGCGTTGCACAGCGCCATCGCTGCGGCGCACAAAATCAGCACCGGCACCGATAACGGACGTCCCCAAAACCACAATCCGGCCAGCACCAGCGTCACTCCGCGGATAAAGTCCATCAGCACCATCATCCTTTTCTTGCTTCGCCGGTCGACGATCGGTCCCAAAAACGGCGTGATCAGCACGGAAACCGCCATGCTGATGGAACTCATAACGCTCATCATCATCGTTGATCCCGTCTGTTTGTAAACCCAGATCCCGGCCGCTATGCTGAACAGCACATCGCCAAAGCCGGAAAACAGGTTGCCCTGAAGCAAAAGCAGATAGCTGCGGTTGCGCAGCAGCGGCTTTTCGTTCTTCTCTCTTGGTTCCTCCCCCTGTCCTTCTTCCACTTTCTTTGCGGCTTCATCCGTCAATGCCTGCGGCATTTCTGCTTTCATTTCTTTCTTTCTCATCTTGATCACCCGGATTTACTATAACAAAAACAGGACCCGCAAGTCCTGCCTTTATCCATTGATCCAAATTTCGCGGATCAGCGCCGGTTTCCGACGTTTTGTAATCTGCTCAAAATCCGCCAGCCCTTTGTAGCTGCCGCTCTGCTGCACCAGGGTCAGCAGTTCGTCATGGAGCAGCGGAATCAACTCCTGCGGACGGTAGACCGTGTCTTCAATCTCCGGCAGAATCTCTTTCAATATTCGCTGCTGCAGTAAGCCCGGCGCTTCCCCAGCCTGCTTCGCTTCATAATACCGGTAAACGGCCAGGGTTCCGGGCGTCGTCCAGCGGTCAAGATAGACCTGCGCCAGTTTCAAAATCCGCGCCGGATCCAGAGGACAGCGAAATAAATGCGGCAGATAGTACAACGCCAGATATGGCGCCTGGGCTAACGCACGGTCGATCCGCTCCGTCCCCCTCTTTGCGCCGCCTTCGCACAGGCACAGCCCCAGCTCCATCCAGCCCTGACTTGTCAGCTCCTTGGGCAGCGCAACCAGCGTTTGTTCGAATGATCCGCTCCTGCGGAATGCGTCGTCCTGATCAAATTGCTTCCAGATCCGAAAACGCATGACCTCTGTGAGGGTACGCACGGAATCCGATAATGGATACAAGCCGCTTAACACCTGATTGAAGCAATCCAGGGCTTCCGCCTTGCGGTTCAGCGCGGATAGGAAGGTGCCCTTGCGGTGCAGCCAGATCCCGTCGTGCGGCTCGCACTGCTCCAACCGCTCCAGTAAGGTCTCGGACAGTTTTCGGTCCGTCCATTGATTGATGTTGATCTGCCAGAATAAGACGATCATCATGACATATAAATCCTCATCCAGCACTTGTGCCAGATCAAGGTACATGGAAATCTGATTTTTCAGCTTCGCATCAAATTCACGGTAGCGGATATACAACGGTTTGTGCGGCTGCGTATCCGGAAAGGCAAGATGTTCGATGATCAACGACAGGCACAGCTGCAGCTCCATGGCGATCACCTGCGTCGTTGGCGGCAAGGCTTCGATATCCGTAAGCAGCTCGCCGAGCGCTTTCTGATCGAGTTGTTCGTAAGCCTGCTTCAGCCGCTGAATTCGTTCTTTCCGCAGGCAAACCTGTTCCGGTTGTTTTAACGTCGTTTCGCCCAGTTTTCTGAGCAGCAGCTCCAACCGTTCTTCATCCTGAATTCCCTGGCCCTGTTCCAATTTATATAACGTCATCCGCGAACAAATCGCTTCCCCCGTTTCATCGAGGATAAATTGATCCTGCGTCCAGCCGCCGGCCGGATCTTCCATTAAGCGCTGACGGCGGTGAATGCCGATCAACACCCCGGCTACGCGTTTTGTTTCTTCCTGCATACAAAGCCCTCCTCTGTCGGCTTCTTAAGGCTCTGACCAGCCACTTCGTTCATGCTACTCACCCAAAGCTTCCAGAATGGATTCCTTGATAAACGAATAGCGGCGCACATAGTCGTTGCGGATCGTGATCAGCCGGAGTTGATGCGCCTCGCAGATCTGGCGCTTTTTCTGATCCCGGCTGCGGACCTTGGCATCGTTGAAATGCTCCGTGCCGCCGACCTCCACCGCCAATAACGGCCGGTGGCTCAAGTCGTAGATCACAAAATCAAAATGAGCCTGATTTCCATACATAAACAACTTGCGATCTCCGGGATCCAATTCCAGAACGTCAGTGATCTTCACCTTCTGTTCGACTAAAATCTGGCCGAATACCGATTTGATATGCAGCAGTGTTTTCAAAAACTCATCTTCCGCGGCGGTGTTGAAATACTTGAAATTTTTGACCTTCGACTGAAACAGCTGACTTTCCCGGGCGCTGATTTGAGTTTGCCCCTGCTTTCCGACATATTGCATCAGTTCCAGCAGATCGTTGGTTTTCCCCTGGGAGAGGCGGGCGATCTGGGCCCGGTCGGCGATCATCGTGAAATGCTGCTGAGCCCGGGTGACACCGACATTGATCAGCTCCTGATTGTTTTTCACCCAGTCGAACGTACCCTGAGAGGTCGATTCTGTCATCGCGCAGCTTAAAATCACCGTGTCCTTCTCATCCCCCTGGAAGGTGTGGATCGTTCCTACCTTGACGAAATCAAGGTTCTGTTCGGAGAGAACCCGCCGGATCATCTGTGCCTGACGGCGAAACGGCGTGATCACTGCAACCTTCTTCTGGGGATGATCGCGAATCTGGCGGACGATCTCCGCGACTTCTTCCATCGCCACATTTTTCTGCTTCTGCGCCGAGGAGTGCACGTCGATCAGCGTCAGCGCGCCGGATGGCGTCGGCGGGCCGCACAGCACCAGCTCCCCGCCGTAATATTTCTGATTGGAGAAAGCGATGATCAGATCTGCGCAGCGGTAATGATGTTTTAACAGAATAAATTTTGAGATCGTGTCGATTTTCAGCATCGTGCTGAGAATCGAGTTCATCTTATAATCATAAGCCTGGGGAATATCGTAATCCCAGACCAGACGGGTATTGCGGGAAGCGGGCAGCGTGATGACCGGCTGCAGCTGACTCGGATCGCCGACAAACAGCGCCCGGCGGCACCGGGCCATCGGCAATAAGGAAAGCGGATTGCTGCACTGCCCGGCTTCATCCATGATCATGAGATCAAAAATGGGTTCCGCGGTGGCCAGCTTGCTGCAGGACACATTGGTGGAAATCAGAAATGGAAAACAATCCAGCACCTGTTCCAACCCTTCACGCCTCTGAATCAGCGCCCGGAACTCAAGAAAACGGTCTTCCGGATTGTCAATCCGGACGATGGACCGCAACGATTCATTGCGTTTGTTCAACAGGCGCTGCAGCACAGCCCGCGATTTCAGGTCGAGAAACCGCAGAACCTCGCGGGGATCCTGAACTGCCTGGATTTCATCTTCGCTCACGCCTTCCAGTGTCTGGCGCTGACGGCGCAGTCCGGCAAGCTGGCTTTCAATCGCCATCGCGGTCATCTGGGCGCTCGGTTCCTGCCGGCTGCTAAACCGCAGCTGGTTTAATACCCCTTCCAGCGATTCGATCTGTTCATCCAGCTCCAGCCGGGTTTCAATCTGATCCAGCAGCTGATTCATCTGCTTGCGGCTGCCGCCCAGTTTCTTCGTCAATACCTTCAGTTCTTCCCGTTCTTCCCGCGTCGGCGGACAGGCCTGAGCTTGATCTAAAAGCAGCTTGATCTGCACCAGCGCCTCCTCAATCCGCTGATTGGAGCCTAAGCGCAGGATTGGAAAGCGTATCCGCCGGTCTCCGCTTTGCAGGGAGTTCAGCTTGCGGTCCAGATTGTCGATCGCTTCGTTGTTATTGGAAACGACCAGGGCGGTCTGGTTATTGAGAAAGCAGGAAAGCAGCACGTTGACGATCGTCGCGCTTTTCCCGGTCCCCGGCGGTCCCTGGACATACACAACGTTTTGATTCATGGCGTTATAAATCGCCCGGAACTGATTGATGTTGACCTGCGACCCCAGCGTCAGAATCGGCGTCTTCCGCCGGCGGACTTTTTCCGGCATGCCAAAGAAGGCTTTCAGCGGAGCACAGAGCGTCTGATTCTGCATCTGGTTCTGAATTTCATTGTATTCTGTTTCAATGTTAATGTTCATCCGGCGCTTGAGTTCAAACAAATACGGCCGTTCATCCACAGTTTCGCCTCGTCCGCAGTTCACCGCAATCTGTTCGCTCATCATCGCAGCCTGAGTCGGATAGCGGTCGATGAATTCCCCGGCTGAGCAGTCGAGATAGCGCTGCAGTAAAAACCGCGGCTGCTCCTGGTCGTCGCTGACTTTGATGTTGAAGCCAAGATCCGGCGAGACGATCAGCCGGCGGTGAACCAGATCGAGCAAAAGATCGCGGTAAACGATTGGAATCATCCCATCCCGCCGCTGCAGGGCCAGTACGTTGATCGCCAGCTTCAGCCAGGCCGGAGCTTGTTTTCGCCGCTGCAGGCGCAGCTCGTTCTGCAGCCGGCGCACCATCTGATCAAATTGTTCCAGCCCCAGCGGCATCGCGTTCTTCTTTAAAATATCAGGATCCAGACCATCGACCAGCGTATAGCTGTGAACGGAGGTGTCCTGATCCAGCAGGTAGCATTGCCGGTAATAGCCGAGCACCCGCTCATTGATGCCGGTATATTCCAGAAAGTCAAAGTCATTGTAATGCGTGCGGATTTTATCCATCAGGGCTTCCTGCAGCGGAAAGATTGTACTTTCGATGACCCGCGCCGACAGAATTTTATCAAAATAGACCGTTCCGTCCAGAACGTCCATTGACTTCTCCGGGTTGAACATTTTCACTTTCATTTTTCGGCTCGGGACTTCGATGTCTTCGATCGCAATCCAAAAAAATGTCCGCTTCTGATCGCTCGTGTTGTCATACTCGATCTGCAGCCATTTTCCGCTCTGTATCGATTTTGAACACTCCAGGGCCTTGGAATTCATAGATTGACTTGCTCCTTAAGTTGATTATACCACAGCCGTTTTCAAATAGAAAAGCAGACCGTACAAAGGGTACCCCAGGGCAGTCCGCTTTTCAACATCCAGAATTGAAAGAGAATTATCAATAACTTCCATAAGCTTGAACGTGTTCCGTCCAAATCAAAGAACAGAACCGCCTGGATCCGCTTTGCACTCAGTACTTATTCCCACAGGCTTGAACGAACGCCACTTGTCCGTTCATCAGGAACGTTATGATTTCAGAGGCGTTCACGGAAATAGGGATGGACTCCATGATGTCCCGTAAGACCGATTCCGTAAATTGCGGCGGGTTGTACTCAATCTGATTTTGGATAAGAAATTCTCTGAAGGCGTCGATCAGCCGATCCTGGGATCGATCTAAATTTCTGGGGTATCCCATCGCGATTAAAGAAAGATTATTATCAAAGTTCGGCGCCATTCCCAGAACCTTACCGGTCGTCCGGGATCGTAAAATACCGTAATTCATCCCATGGCGATGGGGATTTCTAACGATTGCGTCCAGATACAAAAGATCTAAATATTGCCTGCCGCAGTCTGGATTCAGATTCTTCAACGTTTGATAATTCAATGTGTAATCATCCGTTTGATCACCGATCAGCGCGGCCGCCGGTTCAAAATTCATTTCCTGTTTCGTAAAATCCTCGGACATGATATAGTCTTCATTTAATCGGTAGACCGCCATGTCCATGCCTAAAAAGCGTCCGAGCTGCGCACAGAAGAATTCGCTGAAAAGTTGTTCAGGACTGCCTTGCTTGCTTAACCACCAGACTCCGTCAACAAGCTTCCAGCCTTTTTCAAAGTTGCCGATATTGGTCAACTCCGGAGTGTGCGAGGATCGCGGATCTAATCTTTGGGAAAACACCTCCAAATCTCCCGCTAAGGCAAGATCGGAATAGGTATCGGTTTTAAAGCGGATATCCTCATACGTCAAGGTGTCGGTGTCTAATTTGATCCAATAGTTATCCGTAATACACGCAGCTCTAACTGCCATGGTTGCGGATAACTCATCCTTCCTCTGCAGCTGAAGCGCTTTTTTAAGAAGACGGGAATGTACGCGATCCCCGTCAATCGCCCGACTTTGGATCCATGTCAATAGATCGCCGTTTCTACGGAAATAATAAGGAAGGCAATCGCTGCGGAGTATTTTAAGCTGATTCTTCTCGATGAGAGCGACCGGCAGATCTCCGCTCATCAGCAACCCATTGATTTGATTCATGAGCTGTCCTCCTTTTTGTTTATTCTATTTTAAGCGATCCCAAAAAGTTTGGCAATGCCTGCCTGCTTTTCTATCAATTCTGCGCTGATTCAACATTTTCTAAACGACTAAGCTTAAATCCAGAAAAGAGCTTCATGCTTCTTAAAGCATTTTAAGCAGAAAAATCAGCTTGTTCCATCGCTTCATATTTTCTTATAACTGCATCAATTTCATCAAGAGCCGCCTGGTGTTTCTCCGGATCTTCGATAAAACCGAGAAGAATTTCATCAAAGGTCTTATTTTCACTTTTCATTAAGAGTGAATTGAGTAAATTTTTAGAATACTGACCTTGGGTGATGGAAACCCAATACTTTGTTCCATCAATTTCTGCTTTCCTGATTAGCTCTTTTTCTTCCATTCTCATTAGAAAAACAGCGACTGAACTATCTTTCCAGTGGTTGGGATACGCTTCACGCACTCTTTTATAAATCTCATGACAAGCGATTTGATATTTGTTGTTCCAAAATAATTGAAGAATTAAGTTCTCAGAATTAGATGTTTTTTTCATACAGTTCCCCTTTCGCTACAATTATATTATTTTTTGTAGTTTTTGAAAGAGATTTTACTAAACAAAGCCTATTATTTCTGTTCTTGTCCTTCAGCTTGTAGATTCAACCTTTTTTGGTTATCATAAATTCTACGCCCAGTCATTACTCTTCAATTTTCTTTCACTCCGTTTTGACAGTACTCTATTTTACTGAGACGCCCGGCGAGGCTTCTTCGATTTCCGCTCCCGCAGCTGCCGCTGACGGATTGCAGACGTTTCCAATTCCGGCATGCGCCTGCACAGCGCTCTATGCGCTTTCATTGTGTCCCGGGTTTCAATAAAATAAGTTTCTCCGTTCAGAGTCCGGATTCGGATTCCATCCCGGGTATTCCACTCCGCCACCTCGCAGAACGGAATAGCCGTCACAGCCTGTGTTTTTTCCGGAAGCAGAACGATTTCTCCGGCTTCGATTCGGGCGCAGGTTTCATCCTGAATGCCGAAGACGACGATCAGCGCCGTAAGGGCAAAGATCAGACCGGGAATCATGAGCGCGGCATTCCCGGAAAGGATCATCACGAAGGCAAAGAAAGCACACAGTCCTGTCGAGGTTCTTGGCTTCGTTTTGATCCGGATACCGGCTGTCTCATTCGCAGTTAATTCTTTCATTTTTTCCTCCATTCCCGTGTTCTGCACGGCCATCATTCATGTCTGAAAGTAAGCCAATCGCCTACCCTTCATGCTTTATTCCTCTACATTTAATATTTTCCGCAGCGTATTCAAATTGGGCTCGCCGATCAGCAGGCTGCATTTATCCGGGTCGATCAGCATCGCCTGCAGACCCATTTCATAGTTCTGCAGATCCGGATAAGCAGCGGCCTGAATAAAGATGATATTCTGCACAAACCGCTGGTTCCAGGAAATCGCATTTTTCAGAATCAGGAAATGAATTTGATTCACTGCCGACGCTTCGATCACAGCGACCAGCGCCACCCGGTAGCCGCATTCACAGGTCAGCCGCTTATCCTGATCCGTCAGTAAACTGACCGGATGCCTGAATTCCGGCATCGGCGCCAAAAACCGCTTGGCGATGTAGCGGAAAACTTCATGCTTCGATTTTAGATCCAGATTCGTTATGAAGCATTCAGGACTGAGCTGATGATAAAACCAATAAGTGCCGCAGATCTGGGTAATCCGGTATTCCGTTTGCGGCTTCATCGTATTAACTGTACTGTACGACTGATAGTAAACCAGTTTTTCGTCCCGAGCCGCCAGCTTGCGGTCATTGATCAGGATGACGTCAAACTGATCGTAGATTTTTTCAATCTCATATAACTCGCAGGAAGCAATTTGTGCCAGGGAATCCTGATATCGTTTTTGAAGCTGTTCGGCATAACGCCGGGCTTCGCAGAGGCCGTATTTACTTGTGACCAAGACCCGCTGCTTCTTCCTCAGCCGGCCGCGGTCCAGCCCTTCCGCGATGCAGACGGTCAGAAAGACCATTTCCTTATCCGCAATTCTCGTATGAAGCTTATCTTCCAGCAGCCGGGAAAGCTTGCGGCTGTATTCGGCGGCAGTGATCAGCTTGCGCTTCACGCGGGTTACACCCATATACTGCCGGCTGATGTCAAAATGACTGCGGACCTGAAAACCCCAGAAAAACAACGACAGATTTTCCATCAGAGCATCTGCGTCCTCAAGCCGGCCGCCGTCATAAAAATCTTCTAAAATGACGTTGGCCGCCAGCTTGCAGAGCGCATAGGCTTCATTGTCCATTTCCTGAATCATCAGGTTTCTGCGGCTGCCGAAGGAAATTAAGATCATCGCCAGGAAATAACTGTCGTCGCGCAGAAATTCGTAATGATACCGACGGTTCAGCAGGGCAACGATCGCCTCCGCCGCGCTGAATTCCACGTCGTAGCTCTCCAGCATCCGCTTTTCTTCCTCGGTAAACGACACGCATTTGTTAAATTGATTGCGCCGGTAGGAAATCCAGAGCGACTTTGACATGTATTGAAACAGCAGCGACGGGACACTCAGCTTTTCGCTCTGTTTGAAAAAACTTTCCAGCGCTTCATACACGTTTTCCTCAAATTCAGGATTGGTGATCTGGCCGCGGATGTTGTCCGGGATTCCCTTGTATTCCGGATTGACATAGATTGTTTTTAAAGCCGCGATGCGGATTGCGATCTCATTGCCGTTGACCTTTAATTTCCCGTTGGCGAAGTTCATCGTGTAGTGACTTTTGAGCGAGGTGCCGTTGGATTTTTTGATCAGCGAGCGGATTGTTGATTCACTGAAATACAGCATCTGCGACAGCTTATAAAGCGTGACATCCTTCATCAGCATTGCCAGAAGACGGATTTCACGCTCGCGGAAATGGATCAGCTCCCGCTCCATCGTGTTGACGTCATAATCCAGATCCTTCATAAACTGCCTGAACTGGCACACATCCTTGACCCACACCTTGTAGCCCTTCGTATGCGTGCTGACCAGTTCAAAAAAATCATCCAGTTCCTCGGAAAACAGAACCTGATTGATCCGTTTGATATCATCGCGGATCGTTCGCTCGCTCACTCCGGTGACAGCCGCCAGCTGCTTGCCTAAAATATAGGTATCGCTGATGGACAGATAATGCAGGATATTCTTTTCGCGGGAAGTAAAATGATAGACCATGGATTTCCTCCTGTTCTGCAAAGAATCCTCATCAAAGGCAAAACGCTTTCAACGAGGATTCTTTCACTGACTTAATTATTAAATAAATGCTGGATAATCAGGGCGACAAATTCTTCCGCCTTGCCTTTCGGCAGCTGCGTTGAGATTCCATCATGGCCGCCGCCAAATTCGCTGGCTTCGACGACATAGCCGTTCTGGCCGTTCGCATAGCCCCTGACAAAGCACACTTTAGCCTGGGAGCTCTTTTTGATCTGGCGGCCGAAGGCAGAAACCAGTTCGCATGGCAGCACGACAATTTCTAAGTCCTGCATCCGCAGAATCGTCGCTTCCAAATCCATTTTAACATGACCGGCTTTGATTTTCCGCTGGAAACCATTGATTTCCGAGATCAGCCACTTCCGCTCATCGTAAGCGGCCGCCTGTTCCAGCTTAGCCTGGGAATCAGCCAGGCGGGCTTTCAGGACGTCGATGTCCGGGTCGTATTCGATTGGAAAAACGAAAGTTTTTGACTGCGGATGGGCAAGGGTCAGGTCCAGCTTTGTATCAAACTGGGAAATCTGCCGGGCGATGCCCGAACTGACCCGCTTCAGCTCATTGAAGTCATTGTTCTGGCGGTACAGCCGGTTGGACATATCGCCGGCATTGCCGTTGCAGACAAGCGGCGTGACGTTCAGATATGGAATCAGCTCGCGCCGGACGGCCGCCAGCAGATCGCCTGAAATCTGGTATTCTTCCGGAGAAAGCACGGTGGAATGACAGGACATGTTCACCAAGGCCGCGATTGTGGCGTCGGTCTCATCCTTAAATTCGATCACAACGATCGAGGTATCGCCGTATTTGTCCTTCGCGTTGCGGTTGCCGTAATATCCCTGCGATTCGCCCTTCGTGCACTGCACGCGCACCGCTTCGTGAAATTCCTTATTCATCGTTTCCTGCGCGCCGTCGATCAGCTTCTTTAGAACCTCCTTGCGCCACCCGTCGTCATGCGGCATTTCCGGATTGCGCGTCAGCAGCAGCGGAGCGGAATGGCTGTGGTCCGCGCTGAGGATGATGTGATCGTAAGGAATGCGCAAAGTTTCGACGATGTGATACTTGAACAGATGGACAAAATCACAGTCAAAATTAGAAATATCCGCCTCGATCCATAAAAACGGCTTCCCGTCGATCTGCAGTCCCAGCATAATCGCTTCAATTTCATCATGAACGCCCTTGAACTTCTCCGTCCGCATGGCGTGTCCGGCAATGTATGTCGGATGATCGGGCGTGATGTTCACGCTTGTCGTAGTCGTAACTTTTACCATAAAATCCTCCTATTCGTCGCCGTCCTGAAATTCGACGGTCACTTCCCGCATGAATGCGATCGAATCGCGGCAGCTTTTTACTTTTTCGGATATGAGTTCCGGGATGACCGACTGAGGCTCCATCGTGATCATCTCCAGAAGCAAGGGCAGGTTCAGTCCCGTGACAATATGCACGTTCGTTCGGTTCTGCAGCTTCAGCATGATCTTCTGGTTGACGCTTCCCCATAAAATGTCCGTGAGCATCACGACGACATCTTCCTCGTGAATATCCTGAATCCAGGCATCCAGCTGCACTTCCACATCCGATTCGGGGTTTTCCTCATAAAAGGGAAAGATCTGAATGAAGCTGACGTCCCGGGTAAACAGCTTTGCGGTTTCCCGCATGCCTCGGCATAAGCTGCCATGACTGGCCAACGCTATTTTAAACATGGCTTTCTCCTTTGATTAACAGTTGTTCCAATACGGTATCAACATGACCCGCGCAGTAAGCCGCGGCTGAGCGCAGCGGATCGTCATTTCTGCCGATATAATAGCTGTGATCAAACAGCTGCAGCATCTCGATATCATTTTCATCATCCCCGGCGCAGGCAATCTGATCCGCACTGATGCCAAGACTGTGCGCCAGCCTGAGAATTTCAGATGCCTTAGAGCGTCCCTGAGCCAGAACCTCCGCCTGTTTGTCTCCGGTTTTGACCAAACGATAGCCGGGGAAATGAATTTGGAATTCTGACTTGATTCCAGGATACAGCTCCCAGCGGTCCAGGTGCAGGCAGATCCGGCTGATCTGCATCGTTGTTGCTTTTCGAATGTCACTGATCAGGAAATCGGCAACCCCATTCAAATCACAGATCCGATCGGTGCGCCGCCATTTTTTCAGCAGCGCCTCCCGGCTTTCCGAGCTGCTTCCGCAGGCTATGCCATGATCCGAGTACAGCGTCATTTCCAGACCGGGGTTGTTCTGCGCAAAGACGTAGACCGCTTGGATCATGTCCAAGCTGAACGCCGCGGCTTCTTTCTGGCGGCCGTGGCTGACATTACCGGAATAGCCGATGACTGCGTCGAATTGAAATTTCCGGATTCGTTTTTGAATAAAGGACGGATGCCGCCCAGTCGCAACGATCAGCCGCAGGCCCCGGCAGCGCAGCTGTTCCAGCAAAGCCGCGGTCTGATCGTTTAAATCTACATTCGGCACATCCTTGGGAACCAGCGTGCCGTCAAAATCCAGCGCTGCCAGACGAATCCCGGACAGACCGCCAGTTTCGCCGATCCGCCGGGAATCCGGCTTAGGCAATGATGCCAAAGTAGGAAAGCAGAATCGTCACGACGATCAGAATCCAGACCATCTTAACCGTATTCATGCCCTTGATTTTTGTTAAGCCGAAATAGGTCATCGCAGTGACCAAACACGGCAGCAGCGCCGGCAGAATGCCGTCCAGAATCGACTGAATCGTCTGCGTCGCATCGCCGACAGTGATCGCCAGCGGTGTCGTGACCTTGACCAGCGAAGGAATCAGAGCGCCGATGACGATGACGCCCAGCACAGAAACCGCGTCGCGGATGTTGTTGAGCTGATCCTTGCGCGAGGTAATCAATTCCGCGCCGCCGTAATAGCCGACTTCGATCATCTTCTGACGAACCCAGGTAATCAGCGGTGTAAAGATCGCGATCATGATGATGCTGGTAATCCAGTTGCCCTCAATCGCTGCATAGGCAGTCATCGCCCCCATGACGACCTTCGGTATCGTGTTGAACAGCGCGTCGCCGATGCCGGAGAACGGACCCATCAGCGACGTCTTTAACGAAGCCGCCAGCTGCAGGGACGAGGGATCGCGGTCCTGCTCGATCGCCAGCGCCGCTGCGGTGATCGCCGCTCCGAAATAGGTTTGGCAGTTGAAGAATTTCAAGTTGTTCTGGAACTTTTTCTGCATCAGCTCCGGATCGTCAGCGAACCATTTTTCAAAGAATGGCCCCATCGAATAGACGCAGGCAATTCCCTGCATCGCTTCGTAGCTCTGACTGGCCTGGGCAGTAATGGCATAGCGCAGCGAGAATTTCCGCAGTTCTTTTTTAGTCAGCTTTTCATTCTTTTCACTCATCTCCGATACCTCCTGCATCCACGTTCAGATAAGCGTTGGCTGCCGCTTTGGACTCTTTTTCCATGCGTTTAAACAGGACGATTGCAATGACCGCGCCGACCAGAGTAATCGCCAGGATCGACTGGCCGAAAAAGACATACAGCACAAAGCCGAGAAGCAGATAATGGAAGTTTTCCTTCACCGGCATGTACAGCATCAGTAAGGCCATGCCCAGCGCCGGAAGTACGCCGGAAACCGTGCCCAATGCGCTGGTCAGCCAGACCGGCATATAATTGATAATCAGCTGAACAATCGGCTCACCGAACAGTAAGAAGATGATGACCGGCAGCGTCTGGCCTAAAGCGGCGCGGCCGAAGCCGTATTCGCCAATGAGAATATCGCGGTATAATTTCTTGTATTCGCGTTTCTCGACATGTTTTTCAGCACGGTGATACCAATAGGAATTAACTGTTTTGGCAATGACGTCCAGCTGAATGCCCAGCGTGGCGACCGGAACGCCGACCGCCATCGCCAGCTCCAGCGGAGCATCGGTGCCGGAAGCGATCGCAAAGGGAACAGAGATCCACAGGGCAGTGTTGAAATTAGGAATCGACGCGCCGCCATAGGCCGCCAAGCCCATGGACATCAGCTGGAAGGTACCGCCGATCAGCAGCCCGGTTTTGACATCTCCCATAATGAAGCCGGCGATCAGGCCGCGGAATACCTGCTGGCCGCCGAATTTTGCGACTAACTGGACATTCTGCCCCAGCGTTCCGATGATATGGCAGGCAAGAATCAGCAGTATGATCTGTATCGGATTAAACATTCTTTCTCTCTCCTCTCCTCATGATTTACGTTTATCTTTCATCACCTGATAGAAATCAGCAATCGCGTCGTCCGCCGGCTGCAGCTTGGCTTCCAGCCTGACCCCTTTTTCATGCAGCTGTTCCAGGGCGGCGGCTTCCTCATCATTCACGGTGATGTAGCGGCTGATCACGACCGAATCTGCGGTCTTGTCGATGTTGCCGAGATTTCCCAGCGTCAGCGATGGAACGGGTATCCCGTTTTCCACCAGGGTTAAGAAGGTTTTGGGACTTTTGGCGACGATCATGACGGCTTGATTTTGATAGCGGTCAGCTTTGAGATTTTCAACGGCTTTTTCGTGAGTTAATACGGACAGGAATACGCCATTGGGTGTGGCCATGCGCAACGCATTTTTCAGCATCGGATTGTTTGCGCTTTCGTCGTCAATGCACAGAACGCGCTCCACATGGAGTTTCGGGACCCACATTGTCGCGACGCAGCCATGCACTAAGCGGTCGTCAACACGGCAGTTCAGAATATTCATTGAAATTCTCCTTTCTGCGCCTATTCTAGCATCCGAGTTGTCAAAGAAATCATTCCCAGATTCCGCTCAAAGCGGAAATACTTTACATCCTTTTTGTCGAAGACAAGAAGGATTCATAGCTTGTTTAGGTTGATCGTAAAATGAATTTAGGTATTTTTATCATATCTTGCATGAAATCCCAAACCTGCCGGACATAAAATATTCAACACCTTATATCGGTTAATCGCTCAATCAGAAAGTCATTAAATCATTGAGAAAAAGTGTTCTACGAACACTCTGAAAAACCAATCAAGAGGGGGTTGACTACATTATCCATTATGTAGGCCGACCTGTCATTGCTCAAAGTCGGATTGAAAACTATGATTATGATCTTAATTTCGTTTGATGGCATTATATTGATCATCAAACGAAAGAACAGGTCGATATCTTTGACTCCATCGTAGATTTCATGAAGAAATTGATGATCCATATTCCCGATGAGAACTTCAAAATGGTTCGCTATTTAGGCGCTTATACTTCACGAAAGAAAAAACTCAGCGCCTGTATTCGAAAGATGTAAAGTAAACCTCGGAAGCAGATTCACAAGAAACTAACCTCCTATCATGAATTCCGTAAAGAGTCCACCGGGATATTGATTCTTTACTCTGTCCCTGCAGTCATGTTATGGAATTTGTAGAATTCCTCTGCCCGTCTGGATTGGAGATGAAAATCAATGAAACGTGGAAATTTGTTGACTGGCACAACGGAATTGATCCCCTTCAAGTGTACTCAGTGCGACTTCTTTGATCCGATGGAAATCGACATCGCGGAAGAAGTTTGCGACTTGGTTACCGTAAACGGTATTCTATGTTTTTCTGCTTATTGTATCCGTTGTGATTCTCTGATGCTTCCTGGGGATGTCCTAAAGAAAGTTTCTAAAACAGAGTATTCCTACCTCTCTTTCTTTTCAGTGTGTACCTTAAAAATGAATCCCATCACTTTAAAATTCTTTAGCGCAACATAACTTTGAAGAGTTTTTATTTTCCTTACTCCTTTACGTGCACTTTCCTAATAGATAAAAAAGATTTCTCAGTTTCGACTAAGAAATCCTGTTTATTTTATTTCTGCAGCGCCAGTGCTTTCACTAATCCAAACCATTCCCGCACGGTATACATCGGAATCAACGATACCGGAGTTTGCGAATTTACAGCGCTGATTTGTTCGATTCCCAACTGTTTTGCCAGAATCGAAGCACGCAGCTGATGGAAACTGTCCGTGACGATCACAACATTTTCGCTCAGGTTGTTTTGACGCAGCAGCTTTAAAGAATATTTCAGATTTTCACCCGTGTTGCGGGCTTGGTTTTCTTCCAAAATTCGATTCATCTCCAGCCCGTTTTCCACAAGCCAGTTCTTCATCACTGTGCTTTCCGCATAATCCTCCCCCTTGCCCTGACCTCCGGTCACAATGATCATGCAATCCGGATTTTCATTGGCATAATCCAGCGCAGCCTGAAGCCGCCGTTTCAGAATTAAGCTCGGCTGATCCCCATTGATCTTCGCCCCCAACACGATCACTGTGGACCCCTGATCTTTAAGAGCAGCGACATGCATGTTGGCCGCATTTACCATTAAGCCGATCAAAATCAAAGCCAGTATGCCGCTGATCATCCAGATACCGTTCATCCATCGCTTTCCCTGTTTCCCCAGCTTTTCATGGATTAAGCCCTCGCCGATCAGCACCACTGCTAACGTCAGAAAAAAGGCGTTGCCGAATTGCAGGGAAACCGTAACCATTGTCAGACAGGCATAGATGAAACAAATCAATCCTGAAATCACCATAACTGTTTTTCTTTTCATCATCGCCGCCTGCCTTTCTGACGTTAGAATAACATATTTTATGATGAATATCCGGAATGTCAGAAAACCTTAAGTTCACCGTAAGAGTCCGCGATGTTTCGTTATCAATTCGTATGGATCTTACTTCAATTTTTTACTTTATTTTTCCGCTTTGTCAGAAAAGCAGCTTTTTATCAACAAAAGAAACCCCGGATAAGGTTATAGAACAAATCGAATTCTGTTCCTCTTTTTCCCAACAAAAAACCGGCGATACGCCGGCTTTCCTTCTCCTATTCGCGATTTTTCAATTCTTCCAGCAGTTCCGTCTTGATGACGTTGAAGGCTTCCTCATCAGAAGTCAGCGGCACGCAGATGCCGAAGATATTCGCCAGTTCCAGTTCGGTCTTCGCTTTATTCATTCGCAGATTGATGCCCGATTCGTCCGCATGATACCGCTGACGGATCTGCTTCTCCAATTCGTCCAGACTTGGCGGAACCAGGAAAAAAGCTTTGTTGTCCGGATGTTTAATGCGGATCTGGCCTACGCCCTGCGCCTCAATGGAAATCAGAACATTCTTCCCCATCGCCGTCAAAAACTCTACGTGCTCCGCCGGAGTTCCATAGTAATATCCGTTGAATTCAGTATATTCCAGCATCCTATGATCCCGCACGGCATTCGCAAAGTCCTTATGATTAACAAAGTAATAATCCCAGCCATCTTTCTCCGTTTCCTTCTTTGGCCGTGTGGTCAGAGAAATGATATCCATCAAGCCCAATTCCGGATCATCCAGCAGCTTCTGACGCACCTGATCTTTGCCGATACTGCTGACACCGCTCAAAATAACGACTAATCCTTTTGCCATAAATTCGCCCCTCCCTCAGATTTCATAATGTAGTTATACCGCAAAACGAAGGCAATGACAAACATTTTCTTTTTGATTGTAAAATTTTCATCATAAAATGTTGCATTTACAAACATAACTCTCCATGAAATCTGTTCTTCTGAATCTATTATAGCAAGAAAGCGCGTTTCACTGCACAAAGATAGTCCTCTAAAGGAAGAAATTCGATGTAAATCCAAATTCTTCCGTTTAAACACAATCTTAATTATTTAATTTACTTAGAATCCAATCATCACCCCGCAGCAGCGCTTCCAACAATCGTGCAAAGCCGTCCTGATCATGCGGAGGCGCGATGACATCGGCAATCTGCTTCAACGCATCCGCACCGTTTTCCATAGCCACTTTCATTCCGCTGGCTTCCAGCAATTCCAGATCATTCAGGCCGTCGCCGACCCCCAGAATTTCTGCTTTCTTCAGCTGGTATCGTGCAGCCACGACTTCAACGCCCAGACCTTTATGCACATTCAGCGGGACAACTTCCAGATAATACGGCCGGCTCCGGACAAACTTCGCCTTTGTTTTCAATCTTTCAGGAAGAACAAGCGAATCCAATGTTTCCGGCTTGTCAGCGATCATGATTTTGCAGATATCTGACCACTGCAGCAGATCTTCAAACTTCGCGACTTCCAGCGGCATATTCGTAATAAAGCTGTCCCGCACCGTGTAATGTTTCACCGGATTCAATCCCGTCACAATCGAAGACGGAGATTCCAGGTGAAAATTCACGTTCACCCTGCGCAGCTCATCTACAATTTCCCGCAGTATTTCCGGCTCAAAAAAGGCTGCCCGCAATACCGTGCCCGTACCATTTTCATACAGTACGCCGCCGTTGAAACCAACGCTGCAGTACGCTCTTTGGTTCAATCCCAAAGCTTCAAGATAATCCCGCATCCCCGGAAATGGCCGGCCGGAACAAAGTACAATTTGAATTCCCTGCGCCCTTGCTTTGCCTGCCGCTTCCAAAGTCCGCGGCGTCAGCTTCATCTTAGCGTCAGTTAACGTTTGATCAATATCGGTGATGATGCATTTAATCATTGCTTAAATCTTCACCGTTGCTTGCGATCACTTTTTTATACCAGTCAAAGCTCTTTTTCTTATACCGCCGGTTGGTGCCCTGACCGGCGTCGTTACGGTCAACATAGATAAATCCATAACGCTTGGACATCTGGCCTGTACCGTTAGAAACCAGATCAATCGGTCCCCAATAAGTATAACCGAACAATTCAACGCCGTTGCGGATCGCTTCTTTCATCGCGGTGAAGTGGTCGGTTAAAAATTCAATCCGGTAATCATCCTCAACCGTTCCCTCTACCAGTTCTTCCTTCAGCCCCAGGCCATTCTCTGCGATGAAAATCGGAACCTGATACCGGTCATACAAATCGGTTAACGCCAGATATAATCCATCCGGATCAATCGACCAGCCGGAAGGCGTCAGCTTCAGATATGGATTGGTCTGCCCGGTAGAAACAATATCCTGACGGCCGATCTGCTGCTGATCCCCTTCGACGAGCGCGTCTGATTTATTGGTGTCCTTCTGCACGGATTCAATATAATCCTTACCCGCAATACGGGACCGGTAATAGGTAAACGATAAGAAATCGACAGGATTTTCTTTGATGATCCGCATATCATCTTCTTCATATTCGATCTCGATGTGATGTTCTTCTAAATACTGCCAGATATAGGATGGATATTCCCCACGCACCTGCACATCAGGATAGAAATACGATTTCTGCTTGCATTTGGAAACCACGACGGAATCCTTCGGATCACAGGTGATCGGATACATCGTCTTATATTCGATGACAGAGCCAACTTGAGCGGCCGGGTCGATTTCGTGAATATATTTTGTCGCCAGCGATGACGCGACAAACTGATGATGGGAAGCCTGGAAACATTTCTGCTCGAGATTTTCACTGTCGGCGCGGATACCGGCGGTCATCCACATCATCGGATAATTGACATTATTCCCGATCTCATTGAACGTCAGCCAGTAGCTGACCTTGCCGCGGTAGCGATCGGCGATTGTTCTTACGAATTTCATATAGAATCCGATCCACTTCCGGTTATCCCATCCGCCATATTTTTTTACCAGCGCCAGCGGCATTTCATAATGGGAAATCGTGATCATGATCTTCATGCCCTTGGCGATCAGCTCGTCAAACATCGCGTCATAAAATTGCAGGCCGGCTTCATTAGGCATTTCTTCCTCGCCGGTTGGATAAATTCGCGTCCAGGCAATCGAAGTGCGGTAGACGTTCCAGCCCATTTCCGCAAACAGCGCGATATCTTCTTTATAATGATGGTAGAAATCAATAGCCTCATGCGTGGGGTAGAATGGCTGATCCTCCTGTGGTCCGCCGAAGATGCCGTGCGGCTGGACGTCTGCGACGGAAGGCAGTTTGCCATCCGCCAAATAAGCTCCCTCATATTGATTGGCCGCCGTGGCTCCGCCCCACAGGAATCCCTTGGGGAAACCCTTTGGCGCTTGAATCTCTTTTGTATTTTTCATCTTATTTGTCCTTTCCTTCCTTTATTTGATAGGTCGCAATCCGACTTTGTCCTTTTTTGACAAGACCGCTGCGCTGTATATCGAGCTGAAAAGCATCGGCGTTGGGAAACAACGTCATCGTTGTCATGTCCATGCCTTTCTGATTCATGAGATAGGAATCGAAGCGGATCATTTTATCGCCGCGCTTTACTGAATCCCCTTCCTGAACATAAGCTTTAAAGCCCTTTCCCTGTAAGCTCACCGTATCAATTCCGATGTGCACGAGTATTTCCAACCCATCAGGATTAACTAAGCCGAACGCATGCAGGGTCGGATACAGCATCGTGATTTTCCCATCGCAGGGGGCGGCGACAATTTCACCTTCCGGCTGGACCGCCGCTCCATCGCCCAGCATTTTCTGCGCGAACACTTCATCCCGAACCTCGCTCAGCGGGAGTAAGCGGCCGCTGATGACCGCAGTGATCGCGGTTTGCGGACAGCTTGAAGCTTGTCTTTTGAAAAGATTCAGCATCGGCGTCAGTCGTTCACCGTTTTCCCGTTATACAGCACAAAGGTGGCCAGGAAAGAAACGAAGAACGCCGCAATCACACCCGCTACAATCGCCGTGATCGTATTCTCGAAAATGACAACGCCCAGAATACTGGAATACCCCATGGAAAAAGCTTTCGCCCCCATAAATCCGGCAACTGCCCCGCCGACCAGACCGCCGGCCACGACGCCGAAGATCGGTGTTCTTAAACGCAGATTGATGCCATAGAGCGCAGGCTCGGAAACTCCGGAAATAATCGCGCCGATCGCCGCGGACAGCGCGCTGGATTTCAAATCTTTATCTTTCGTTTTCAGCATGACTGCCAGACAGGAACCGCCTTCTGCGATGTTGTGCAGAATCCAGCCTGGACGGAAAACATTATCGTAGCCGACCGACGTGAATAATTCGGTCATCGGCGCGACCATCAGCATGTTGACGCCCATCATGACTAAGAAGGGATGAATCGCCGCAATGATGCCCGGCGCAAAGCCGCCGACATGGGCCTGCAGCCAGACAATACCGGTCACAATCCAGGTGCCCACGACAACGCCGGCCGGTCCCAGAATTAAAATCGTCACCGGGTAGCCGACCAGGAATACGCACAGCGGGGCAAAGACGGACCGCAGCATCCCGGGAATCACACGATAGAAGAATTTCTCCAGATAGGCTAACAGAATCGCTGAGAAAATCGCCGGCAGCAGCGAACTGGAATAGCTGACCAGCTTCACCGGCAGACCCAGCATCGTGACCGGATCCCCCGCTGCGACCATCGCCGCAAAATCAGGATAAAGCAATGCGGCCGCCACGGTGATCGCAAACGCCGGATTGGATTTCAGGACGCGGGAGGCGCCGTAAGCAACCAGAATCGGCATGAAATAGAACGGCGCCTGCGACATGAAGTTAAACAACATATACGTTGTGCTGGACGTTATTACCGGATAAAAATAGGAAGCCAATGACAGAATGACCCGCAGCATGCCCGCTCCGAATAAGACGGTAATAAACGGCGTCAAGGAAGCGGACATGAACTGAATCGCCTTCATGAAATAATCGTTCATTGTTTTCTTTTTTCCATTCAGCGCCAGATCTTCCGTATGGTTTTCCGCCACGACGCCGCCGGTTTCGACTTCATAATTCTTAACGATTTCGTCGAACACCGGAAACAGATTTTCCCCCAGAATCACCTGATACTGACCCGAACCATAAACCACGCCCAAGACGCCGGTCAGCTGTTTGATTTCAGCATCCTTCGCCATTGAGCGGTCCTTGAGTACAAACCGCAGCCGTGTAACGCAATGTGATACAGTATGAACGTTGCCGGAACCGCCGACGTTTTCCATAATCGCCGCGGCTAATGCAGAATAATCAATTTTAGCCATAAGTTTCTCCCTTCGCTATTACGCTTTATGACTTCCGCCCGGCTGATCCCACAGCCGGACGACATGAATCATCAGATATAACCGGTCTTCATCGGTTAGCGAGTAATCATAGTGTTTAAGAACATAGTTGGAAATCAGATCGACACAGCGGCTGGCCTGCTCATAGCCGGTAGAAAACTGGGATAACATGGATCCCAGCGATCCTTCGCTGCGCCGGACTTGTTCAAAAAGGATGCTTCGCATAAAGAATTTCAGATGGATAATGAAGCGGGAAACCGCCATGGAATCTTCATCCAGCGTCAGACCCAGCGTCTGCTCCACAAGTTTGATGATTTCACTGACCCCCTGCATAATCCGCAGCGCATCATGGTTCGGTCTTTTTTCCGCCGCGGTAATCAGATGGAAGGCAATCGACGTGGATTCTTCCCGTTTCAGCTGGATATGCAGCGTTTCGTTGATCAGGCGAACCGCTTTTTTACCTACCTCATATTCATCTTTATAAAACCGCTTCACTTCCTCGTTGACCAGCGCCGGCATATCAAAGCCGGCTTTGTACTGATTGACGCTGAATTGAATATGGTCCGCCAAGGCTACGACCAAATTCACATTAAACGTCATTTTGAGATCTTCCTGCGCGATGTCAATAATTCTCTGCGTCAGTTCGATGATCTCAAAGGGTACCTGTTCAAACAAAGAAAGCAGCTGCGGACGGGCAGATCCATCGACCAGCACATACGTCTTCATTACTTCGCGGCTGTTAATACCGTCATACTTTTGTTTGCGGAATCCCAGCCCTTTGCCAATCGCGACGACTTCGTGGCCTTTGAAATCCTCGGCGATGACAATGTTGTTGTTTATGATTCGTTTGACCCGCAGTGTGTCTTTCAGCATAAGTCCAAACGAGTCCTGTCCTGCGTCATCTTTTCCTCTTGCCTCCTTCCCAGAGAAGAACAAAAAAAGGCAAACTCCAAATTGGGTTGTCCTCTCAACAGCCCATTGGAATTTGCCTTAATCTTAAGATCAAGTAACAAGTCCGATTTCTATTTTTGTTCCTGACTGTATTATAATGAAAGCGATTGCAGATTGTCAATAGCGATTTCATATTTCATGATTTTTCAATTTTATCGTTTCCCTTCCCTCGATTAACGCAGGATTCCCGCTTCTTCCATTGCCAACTGACCGATGTTTCAATAAAAACGAGACAGCGTGAAATTGTCAGCGAACTCAGGCCGCGATGGCCGAATTGTCAGTCTGTGCCTGACTTTGCATGAATTCCATAAATAGCTGCTGGGCCAGCGTGATTTCCTGGGTCTTCCGCGTGATAGCGTAAATTCCCCAATCATCCGTTTCGCCAAGATTCAGCGGCAGCACCTTGACCTTGGATGGGGAAGGGTGTGTGTCTTTGCGGTAGTCTGGAAACGCAAAGCTGACCGACCGGTTCTCCAGCACGAGGTTGCGTGAGATATTCACATCCGCAGTGATAATAGAAAAGGTTGGTAAAAAACCATTTTCGTGACACTTCTGCACATAATAGCGATGCAGGTCATACTTCTCTCCAAAGCCGACCATCGGCACATCCTTTAAATCCTGAAATGTCAGCGATGTTTTTTTCGCCAGCGGATGATCGACGTGCATGCACACATGCAGATCACTCTTTTTGATCAGACAGTAACGGAACCCCTGAATGTAGGCCGGCGTGGTTCCGATCAAGCCCAGATCCGCTTCGCCTTCCGTCACATGATGCAGTATCGCTTCATTATCTTCTTCCTTCGTCGATAATAAAATGGAAGAATGAGCGGTGGAAAAACGGGCGAAAATCTCAGCTGATAAATTCAGAACAATGCCGGCGCCCATGACGATTTTGAGTTCGTTTTTCTTATCTTCAGCTTGCTTCATCATCGCTGCTTCAAACTGACTAAACGAACGGACAATTTTCGCCGCCTCCTTCTGAAAAACCTGTCCTAACGGCGTCAAGGCCAGCGTATTCTTCCGATTGATCAGAAGCGACGACTGCAGCTCCGTTTCCAACTGCCGCACCGCCTGCGCAACCGCCTGCCGGCTGATATATAATTCCTCTGCCGCCTTGGTATAATTCAAGGTCCGGCTGACGGTCAGAAAATAACGCAGATGCTGAATATCCATCTGAATTCCCCCTGTCTTCTCCTTATAATTGATTTGACTTTTTTTGCACAAAGCAAGTTTCCCTTGCGCAGCCGCAAAAAAAGAATGCTTTTTTCCTAATCCGAAACCGCCTACAATATCAATTAAAGAGCATTGTGCATTTCTTGTCAATCTTATAAAAGCACAGTTCGGCTCGAAAACTCAAGGAGGAAGGAAATGAAAAACACTGACAAACTCGCGCAGGGAATCTCCCGGCGGGACTTCATCAAAGGTGCGGCAGCGGGGGCTGTCGGCTTGGCGGCTGCCGGTATGCTGGGCGGCTGTGCTTCAGACAACGATGCGAAAACCCCGGAGGCTTCATCAGCGCCGGCCAACAACGACGTCTTAACTGCCGATACGATGGCGCAGAAAAAATGGTCGTTTGAAATTGCGCCGGATCCAATCCCGGATTCTGAAATCAAAGAAACGATCGAGCATGACATCATCGTCATCGGTTCCGGTATGGCTGGCTTATGCACGATGTGCTCGGCAATGGAACAGGGCGCCGATGTCCTGATGTTCTCCGCCGGCTCCCAGCCGTATTCCCGCGGTGGTTCCAATCATGCGGTGGGTTCCAAGTATCAGAAGGCCAAAGGTATTGATTATTCGCCGGAAATTGCCCGGGAAATCGTAAAAACGGAACAAACCTCCGGCACTTATTTCATGGATAAAAAGAAATGGGAACGGTGGATCAACAACAGCGCGGAATCCGTCGACTGGATGATCGACAAAATGGAAGCGAAGGGATTGCACGTCTGCCTGGAACCCGGCTATTATGATCCGGATGGAGTCTTGACCGTACCCAGCGCTTCGCACAATTTCTGGAATGAGGAACAGCCGTTCGGCGCTCTGTTCGGCGCGCCGCTGCAGGCTCAGGCCTATGCCAGCCACATTGCGGACATGGGTGGAGAAATTCATTATAAGACCGTCGCAAAATATCTGATCCGGGAAAATAACAACACCGGACGCGTTTCCGCCGTCGTCGCGCAGAAGGAAGACGGAAGCTATGTTAAATATGTCGGCCGCAAGGCGATCGTGCTGGCTACCGGCGACTTCTCCCGAAACAAAGATATGATGGCCAAGTATTCGCCATGGGCTTACGAAATCTTTAAAGATACTTTATCGGATGAGATCGACTATGACGCCGGTCTGGTCTATAACGGATTAATGCCGGGCGATGGTCAGAAAATGGGGCTGTGGGTCGGCGCTGCCTGGCAGAAAACCTACCCTTGTGCTCCGATGATCAACGGCGGCGTGCCGGGTCCTTCCCATGCGGTTATCTCGAATTTCTGGGGCTTGAATCTGGATATCCGCGGTCAGCGATTCCAGAACGAAGTCACCAACTTCGCTTACGGCGCGATGTCGGTACTCCAGCTGCCGCAGCGCACCGCTTTCGGCGTCTGGGATGTCAATTATGCCTATACCCAGGATCAGTGGGAACCGTTCGGCCATTGCGTCGACGAGGAAAACGGCATCAAAGCTTATTCCCCGGAAGAATATATTGAAATGTGGAACAGCAACTCCAATTATTTCAAAGCCGATACCCTGGAAGAACTGGTCGATAAGATGTACGAAGGTTACAGCGATGAAGTGAAAGCGAATGCGCTTGCCAGCATTAAGCGCTACAATGAATTTGTCAAAGCGGGCAAGGATGACGAATTCCATGTGAACCCGGAAGTGCTCTATCCGATCGAAACGGCTCCGTTCTACGGCTCCAAGGTGACAGGTGCAACCTTCTTAACAGTCTGCGGCGGTCTGCGCACTAACGATCATCTGCAGGTCTGCGACGCCGACGATCAGCCGATTGAAGGTTTGTATAACACCGGCATCATGGTAGGCGATTTCTATGCCAACTCCTACAACTTCGTCATGCCGGGACAGAACCTGGGCGCCGTCTGCTGCACGCTGTCCTATCTGTTAGGCCGCGAACTGGCGGAACTCTAATTCAGATTTTAAATCCGGTAAACTTCGGTTCGCCGGATTCTTTTGTTTATGGATTCAGGCGGAACGAAGTCGGAATAAAGACATGCGCCAAAGCTTTTCCATTCTCGATGATCTCGAAATCAATGCCTGAATTCTGGACAGACTGTGAAAAAAAGTAGCTTCGCTGCCAATCTTCCGTAATGAAAACATAACCGTAAGACTCGCTGTCCAAGTCCTCGGCAAATCCCTGACCTGAGTTGAAACATATTGGAATCGGGATCACTTCCGAATTGGCATTGACCAGCAATTCCTCGATCAGATCGCGCAGAACTTCGCCGCTGACCATTTCCGTTTCATATAAAGGACCGTCAAGATAACCGCCGACGGTCTTTTTGGCGATCAGCGGTTGATCCGTTTGCGGCAGAAAATCATGGTAATCTGCAACTGGACAGGCGCTGCGGTCAACCACTTCGCAGGCTACTTTCCTTATTAACATCCCTGAAAAACGACTGATTACCTTACAGGCTTCAATATCGACAAGAACCGGCGCACTGTCGGGATCTACCGCACGGCTTTGCGTAAAAATATTTCCGTCTGCGTATTCTGAATACGGATAAAGCGTTAAATACTCTGTCCGATCTAATTCTTCCTGAGTCGGCGAACCCGCAATCACCGTCGCCGGCACGGTTGTCACCGTCACATCCCCCTCCTTATCCCGTAGCGTAAGAGCAATACGGAAGACTTGATCCTGATCAAAATGGAGCGAATCCAAAGCGTAGATCAGCACGCTTACCGTTTGAATTTCTTCCTCGGGAATTGACGACCCATCTGTCGGAAACAGCGGTTCTTTCCATCGCTTCCATTGATTCCCCTGTTTGATTTCAACGTAATTTTCGATGATTTCATACTTTGGATAGCGAACTTGCGGATCAAGAATAACCGCAATTTTCCCCTGGGTATAAAATTCTTCCCGGCCGCCAATGAGTTCCACGATGTATCTTGCTTCTTCTGATGCGGCAGTTTCCTCTGGCGGCACATTGGCCGTCGACGGCGCACAGGAACAGAGCCAAAACAAGCTCGCACAAAACAGAATGATTCTTTTTCCCATGATTTTCTCCCCTTTTCGCAATCCATTTTCAGGGTCAATCCAGCTGCATATCGAATACCGGCGTCAGCTTTTTAAACTGCCGAACGCAATCCTGTTTTTTCATCCTTGCGGCAGTTTCTGCCTTCCCGGAAAAGGCTAGGAAAAAGACGTCAGTGTGTTGATAACTTCGCCAATCTTCTATCCTTGTCAAATTTGCAATCTTATTTATTCCAATCGCATCGTAGTGCTTTCCAAAATAAATTTCCCATGGAGTTTCATTCTCGCATAAATAAGGTCCGCCTTCCAAGGCGCTCACCAGACCTTCCGTTTTTTTAATCTGGCAGGCCTGACCGTCGAACTCGATCAGGATAAAATCAGGAGTGCTCACCAGTTTTAGGTCACCTGCCGCCTCTGTCTTTTCATCGGCGCTGGTAAAACGAACGACAGACAAGATTTTCTCGCCTTGAAATTCACGTTCAGAAATGTAAAAAGCCATGACCAAACCAGACGCAGTCATCAGCGCAATAACAGAAATTAAAATGATTAACAAAACTGTCTTACCTTTCATATTCATTCCTCTTATCAACGTTCTTTGATTTCACAAAACTGGCGTCCACATTAGAATAGGCAAACCAGACGCAGATTGACAGGTCGTGGATTCTGATTTCATTATAACTGCTTTCTGTCAAGAATAGTAAAGAAACATTGGACATAAAAAAGTATTCAGATATTGACTGCCCGAAAATAAAAAAATTTCCTTTGCAAAAGGAGAAATTCGGAATTACCAAGCTTATTTCGTATCATTTTCCAGATCATCCCCCCGCTATGATAAAAAACTTTCAGACACTTTTAAATAAAGATCCGCCCTTTAGAGTTTTACTAAACCTCAAAAGTAATTTTACTTTTCCCATTTTCTCAGAAGGCTTTTTTGAATTTTACGCAATATTAAAGATGTAGGGTCTTTGATAAAGCGGCTGCCCGTCCTGGATGGATCTTTCTTTTGATTCATTTGTTTTTCGAGCTTGTTTTTTGCAGCTCTGGAAAGGAGGGGCTTTCTATGAATTTTTTCATGGAACTTTTGTCTTCTTTAACGATAAGGGACATTCTGGCGGTTGCCCAGCTTTTGACAACCAGCTTGGACTGCATCTTAAAAATTATAGAACTCAGAAGAAAAAGTGCCGCATCCCACAAAGATAACCGGCACTTATCTGTCCACCACTTCTCAAATAAGAGATAGTGTCTGACGGGTATCGCTTTCTCAAGCGTCCCTACGCTTATAGTATATTCCATTCCTGAGTTATTTCAAGAACTTTTTATTTATTTTCGCTGAGTTGTCGCTCGCAAAACAAAAGAGGTGAAAATCTTTTTCCCTTATTATCCAAAAAAACAAGTCCTCATCTGTGCCGCGGCCTACCAACACCGAATCGTTAACTCCATATCTTATAAGCAAAATTTCAGTATCGCAAAATTCTTCCTGTTGCCGCTGTAGAAGCCTGCCTCTCCATCAAGTTCTTTCATTGCGGCCATTGAAAAACCGCAGCGGATTTCGCTGCGGTTGCCTTCTTTCCTGATTGATGATTTGGGATAACCAAAGACCCGTAACTTAGATGAAATATTCAACAGGCTTCTTCGTCGACAGCTTGCCTTCGATAAAGTCACGTTTTACTGCGGTATCATACGAGCGCGCGTTATACTCGCAGACAAACGAACAGCGCATGCAGTTGATACACTTGGTCTCATCAATTTCCAATGTCTGCGGATCAATGGCTCCGGTCGAACAATTCGCCGCGCAGGCTCCGCACTGGATACAATTTTCCGCTTTGAATTCTTTCGGTGCTGCTGAGATTTCCTTCGCGAAATCAACTTCCGGCGTTCCTTCAATCGTGATCGCTTCAACAGTTCCGCTGTTCAGTTTATCCATAACCTTGCCCGCGAATTCAGCCATGATCTGATTGTCTTCAACATTTGGACGGCTGTGTCCCGCTTTGGCAACGCTGGCAAAGACATGCGGCGTTACCAAACCGATTGCGCCAACGACGACAAAACCCTGCTTGGAAACAATACTCGCAATGTTGGCATAGACGTTCTCCGCTGCGCGGTTTCCAAAGGCGCAGACGACGACGCACGGGGTGTTATCGCCCTTTAAGTTTGTAAACAAACCTTCGATCATCGGAATCTGTCCGCCATACGACGGCGCAGCGACGATCGCCAGATCCTCAGCCGCAAACGTCACTTCTTCTGTCCGGGATGCCGCGTTGGTCAAATCCGCAAACTCTACATCATCAGAGAACTTCGCCGCTAACATCGCCGCGGCATTCTTTGTTCCTTCTGTCGGCGAAAAAACCGCAACCTTTACATGTTTGGATTTCGGCGCTTCCTGCGGTGCCGGCGTGTTTTCCTCAGCGCAGCCGGCCAGTCCCATCAGCGCAGCCCCAGCCGTCAACGCAGCGGTTCCTTTAATAAAATTTCGACGTGATATTTCCTTCTTCATTTCTATTTCCTCCTCGTCTCTTCCATTGTATCAGGGTTTGTTCATTTTTCAACAATCAAACGATTATTTTTACAATCAATGAGTTATTTTATTTTGATCTTTGAGAATTATGCTATAATGACAGGCAAAGAGGACATGTCTATGAATGAACATAACGCTCTATTAAAGAAATCCCGGATGACCCGCTACTTTATCGACGCGGTCGTCTCACTGTCGGATGACATGCCGGTCGATGCGATCACGCTGCGCCAGGTCGCTGCCGCCGCCGGCTACAACAGCGCGACGCTTTACAACTATTTTCAAAATATGAACCAGCTGATCGCCTTCACGCTGATCGAGCGAATGAGCCTGATCTGGATCGACGCTTCGAAGTTACAGGAACAGCTGAACGGCTCGCTCAATCACTACCTGGGCCAATGGCTCGCCCAATGCCGTGAATCTTTCCAGCATCCCCAGCTGTTTCTATATTTTTTCCAACTGGAAGAAAAAGCGCTGATTTACCAGCGAATTCCAGACTATTTTGCGGTCTTTCCAGAGATTCGCGAACAGCTCAGCGCCCCACTGTTGGCACAGACTGGAGAAACGGACTTTGCACGAAAGAATCAGAATATCCTGCTTCCCTGTGTAGAGGAAGGTTATTTCCTGTCGGCCGATGTGGAAAACCTGATCGCTGCAGCTGATATCCTGTTCGGCGGCATTCTCTTACAAATTCTGCGCCATCGCACAGATTCACAAGCGCCAGTTCACTACACTCAGATTTTTTTCCGTTTCCTGCATTCATTCACTGACGCTTATCGGCAAAAAGCAAGTCCGGAAAGTGACTGGTTGTACGAACAGATCGAACGCTGGGATCCTTCTTTCTCATTTCTTAATTCCTTTTTCATCTAACTTTAATCCTCTTATTTTCAAAGCTTTCTCCCGGGCATCACTCGTTTCGGGAGTTTTTTTCCTGCTTCTTCATTTCTTTCCTCCGCCGCCTTCCTTCTTTAAGGGAAAATGATGTTCTGTCTTTTCGCTGGTCTTGCTTTCACTCCACAATTAACGTTGTTGCAAAAAGTCCGCGGCTGATGGAAACCCTTCGCCAGATTCAACAGTTTTCAGTTTTGTTTGCGCCTGGCGTAAACAAAAAGGCATACGATCATGCCTTTTTATTCGGGGAGATTTATGAAAGAGCTGAATTTCTCGCTTTAATCCTTGGATGCGATGCTCCAATTTTTCGCAGGAATCCTCCATTATTTCATCTGATCCGCAAAGAAGTGGACAGTTGCCTCAACAACGGCATTCTGGACGTCCGAATCGTTGCCGAATTCCCCGGCCCCAAGCGAGTGCGTGCCGCGCGGCACATCCAGATGGGTTGTGATTTTAGTATTGACCGCCGCTTCAAAGATCGGATCCGTGATCGTCTTGGTTACGGTGTTATCCTGCCCGCCGGTGACCACCATCAAACTGCCGGTATAGGCGCTGAGATTGCCCATCGGTTTGGCTTGCGCGGACTGTTCTAAGAAGTCGTGCGCGACCGGAACCTCCTGATTCCAGATCCGGATAGTAGCAACGCCGCTGTCCGCGGATTCTTCGATCAGTTTTCTAATCGTTTCCTCATTCCCCATGCTTGTCAGCGACTTCAGCCCGTCGGCCGCCGCCGGCGCCCATAAGACGGTCGTTCCGACCTTTTCCTCGCTTAAATACAGCGAAGTCACGCGGCCGCCCATACTGTACCCCAGCATCCCGAGGCGGTCTTCGTCAATCTTGTAATTCGCACGGGCATACGCGAAAACGCTGGCGACGTCGTCGTGCATATTTTCCAGCGTGTAGGCCATAAAGTCTTCCTGACTTTCACCGCAGCCTGGGAAATCCAGCCGGAGACTGGCGATACCTTGTTCAGCCAGTCCTTTTGCGACATCGGTAAACGCTCCGCTTTCTTCCTTGCTGCCCTGAAATCCATGAGCGAAAACAACTAACGGATAACCCGCTTCCGGCATGTCCGCCGGCAAATCCAGAACAGCCTGAATTTTGATGCCGCGGGCGGAATCGATCTCAACCTTCTCGCTGGTCGGCATTTTCACTGTTTCCGGGAGCTTCTCCGGATCGGACGTTGGAGTTGAGTCCTGCGCGGGCGAAGAAGCGCAGCCGGCTAAGCTCAGGCACAGACTTGCCGCTAATAAGCCATAGCTCCAGGACTTCATAACTCTGCACCGTCCGTTTCGATGACATGCTGAAACCAGGCATAGCTGTCTTTTTTCACCAGCTTGCGCGTACCCTGACCATTATTGTCCACATCGACATAAATCAGGCCGTAGCGTTTTTCCATCTCGCAGCTGTTGCCGCTGACGATATCGAACGGCGACCACAGCGTATAAGCAAACAATTCCACTTCATCTTCTATCAGTTTCCGCATCTGCGCGATATGCTCGCGATGATAGGCAATGCGGTAATCGTCATGAATCTGACCTTCGCTGTCCAGCGTTTCTTCCACGCCGATGCCGTTTTCCGCGATCATCATCGGTACATGATAACGATCCCAATAGGAGCTCATCGCGATATACAGTCCAGTCGGATCAATCGTCCACCCCCATTGCGTTGCTTTCGTAAACGGATTGGCCACCTTCTTGCCGGAAGCATCGACGCAGTGTGAATAATAATATGCCACCGCCAGGAAATCCATCGTGTTTTCCTTGATCAGCTCCGCATCACCCGGCTCCATCCGAATTGTAATGTGATGTTCCTTAAAATAACGTTTGGCATATCCCGGATATTCCCCGCGCAGCTGCACGTCGGAATAGAAATAATCCTTCATCCGGTTCGCCTCTAACGCCTGCTCGCAAGCTTTCGGATCGCTGTTGAGCGGATAAGTCATCTGATCGGCAAGCATGACGCCGATCTGGATCTGCGGATCAATCGCCTTCGCTGCCCGGACTAACAGCGCATTCGCCACAAATTCGTGATGAACCGCCTGGTACTTCGCCGCCGTGAAATCCTCGTATTCGTCCATGATCATGCCTAACGAGCTGAATGATTCGCCGAAGATCAGGTTGATCTGGTTGACAGCGATCCAGTACGGAACTAAATCGTGGAACTGTTCAAAACAGGCCCGGGCATAATTCACATACATTTCGATCGTCTCACGGCCATACCAGCCCTGATGATGCTGGACGATCGCCAGCGGCATATCGTAGTGCGACAGCGTGACAATCGGCGTGATCCCGGCCTCATGCAAGGCTTCAAAAACCTGACGATAAAAGGCAAGGCCTGCCACGTTAGGCTGTGCATCATCGCCATTAGGGAAAATGCGCGCCCAGCTGATGCTCATGCGGAAGGCCTTAAAACCCGCCTGCTTCATCAGCTCAATGTATTCCGGATAGCGATGATAGAAATCAACCGCCTCATGCTTGGGATAATGATGAACAGGGTGATCGGAGAAAACATCCGCCACCCGTTCCGTCAAGGATTGCCGTGTATAATTGACGTTGCCGCCATGCGCGTCGTGCACCCGGCAGATCTGGATATCAGCGACATTAACGCCTTTGCCGCCTTCCTGCCAGCCGCCCTCCATCTGGACTGCCGCGCTGGCGCCGCCCCACAGAAAGGTTTCCGGAAACTTCGCCATCGTTAACCCTCCTTTTCCGTCAGCTTGCGCATGACGACTTCAAAAGTCAGAATCAAATCGGCAGTCAGCTCGATCTCGCTGTTGATCGTCATCAGCGTATCCTGAGCGTGATTAAATAACATGCTGTATTCATAGCGGATGCCGCGGGCTTCATTCTGGATGATTTCCGTCTGTGCCCGATGCGCTTCCGCAATTTCCTTTTTCGCCATTTCCAACAGCACGTGTGCTTCAGTGAAATTCATTTCCCGCATTGCTTCGCGGGCCTGCTTGGCATCGTTGCGGGCGTCGCCGGCGTGCAGGATGATTTCCATCGCGGCGCTGACCAGGGCTGGTTGTGTGTTTTGTTCGTTCATGCTTCTTCCTCTTCCTTCAACACTTTCATTTCGTGGGCTTTAAAGAAAGGATACCAAATAACCCAGGATACCGCAAACAGGACGACTTCCAGCAATATGACCCGGAAATCCCCATGTGTCGCCAAGAAGGAACAGATCGGCATCGGCAGCTGATTGACATTCATGACGGCGTGCGGGATGGTGACCAGCCCGGCCTTTAAGACGAACCAGACGATTGTCGGGATAACCAGCGAGTTGATCCACATCGGCAGCATCAGAATCGGATTCAGCGCGATTGGCGCACCGTAGACCAGCGGCTCATTGATATTGAACAGTGATGGGACCAGCGCTACCTGGCCGAAGCGCTTCAGGCGCTTGCTTTTGGAACGGCACATCATGACGTTCAGCGCCAGCGTCACACCCATGCCGCCGATAAAGATAACGCTGAAGGTGATATTGGAAGTATAGATATTGGCCGGCGCCAGCCCGTTGGCAAAGGCTTCCGCATTGGCGGTGATGCCGGCCAGCGCGATCGGTGTCGTGATCGGATTCATAAACCAGCTGTTGACGCCGAAGGAATAGAAGAACGCCGGAATGAAGATGCATAACAAGAAGCCCGGGAACGTCTGTCCAATCGCAATCAGCGGACTGAACAGCTGCGTGATCAGCGCGAACAAATCCAGATTCAGGCCATAGATCAAGGTCGTGGTCAGCACGAGTACGACAATGCCCGGGATGACCTGGTTCAGCCAGCGGACTAAGAAATCAGGAATCGCTTCCGAATCCTCAAACCAATGCAGCTTGAAGTAAAGATTACTGATCACAATCGTAACGATCCCCGCGAAGAACGCCGGAATCATACCGGTCCCGCCAAAGCGGCCGAAAGCCACCTGGAACTGGAAATTTTCGATTGACGGACGGATGATCATCATGAACATCATCAACGAGATCAAGCCTGTTGAAACGCCATATTCGCCGAAGCCATATTCCTTTGCGCCGTGATAGCCGACTAAGAAGACCAGCGTCAGCGACATAATGCCGAAGCTGAACGTGTATACCGGCGATAAATCCGGTAAGAACGGCAGATAACCGGCGATTAGATTGTAAATGGAAACTAACGATCCCAGCAACAGGATCGGAACGTTCGCCATCAGTGCGCTGGAGAGTGCCTTGATGATTTTTTTGTCCATAAACTTGGCGACTTTCGGGGCAAAATCGCTGCCCAGCCATTGAATCAACTTATCCATGATTGAATTCTCCCTTATTCTTCTTAATTGCTTCCATGCTTAATTCCATCAACCCTTTGCCATCCAGTCCGGCGTACATTTCTTTGGGAATGACGATCACCGGCACATGATACGGCTCGCACAGCTGCGTCATCTCCGCTTTCACATATTCCAGATGCGGACCTAACAGAAGCAGGTCGATCGCGTTCACATCATCCTGAACGCTGTTCTTATTTTTAGCTTCGATCTTGGCGACGACATTCATTTTCTTAGCGGCGATCCGCATTTGCTGAGCGAGGAATCCGCTCGACATGCCCGCGCCGCAGCACAGCAGAATTCTGATTTTATCCATCTTGATTTTCCCTTCCTTTTCGTATGAGAACCGGTTCTTACGCTCTCATTATTGTCGATAAAGGGATTCCTTTCCACTCGCTTTTTTCACCGCTGGTGTGAAAACTCCAACAATTTCATGCCTGCGGTGAATTTCATTGATTGAACCCGGCGGGAACTCATGCGTATAATAAAATCAACAAAGCGTCCGTGTTCAACTTAGATTTGTTCTCAAAACAGGCGGCTGCCGGATAAAAGCTCCGGTATTCAGGTCCTGCCGGGCAAGCAAACCGATACACGACAGCCATCCAAAAATACCGTAATTCTCATTTTATCCAATCGGAAGGAGGGAAACCGAATGGATCCAATCAAAGAGAAAATCATCCAGCAGCTGCAGAAGCAGCCGGAGCCGATAAGCTCGACCAGTCTGGCGGAGCAGCTTCATGTCAGCAGCCGGACGATCAAGAATCACATCAAGGGGATCAATCAGGAACAGCCCAATTTAATCCAGGCGACAGCGAAAGGGTACATCTTAAATAAACAAATGCCGCTGCCGGTTCCGGAAGAAACACCGGCGCAGTCCTATGAGGAGCGGTTTTCCTACATCACGCATCTGTTTTTTGTCGATCATGCGTCCTCGCTGAATCTTTACGATTTGTGCGATGAGCTGTATTTGAGCTATTCTTCGATGAAACAGCTGATTTCCAAAGTCAATCAACAATATGCTGCTTACGATTTGTCTTTAAAATGCAAGAACGATGCGATTTTTCTCATCGGCACTGAGCGCAACAAACGCCGCTTTCTGACGCAGACCTTATATAAGGAGGCCGCTGGACACTTTGTCGACGCCGCGATGCTGAAAACGCATTTCCCGGAAATTGATATCGCGTATCTGCAGACGACGATGCACGATATCTTCATGAAATATAATTGTTATATCAACGACTTCGGGTATACCAACCTGCTTTTACATATCACGGTTATTCTTGACCGGATCCTCAACGGCAATGCCTTCAGCGAAGCCGACGGCCGGCAGGAAACAGTCCATCCGATCTGTGAGGAATTGATCGCTACTTTTTCCACCCACTTCAGCGTACAATTTAATCCGCTGGAGCGGCAGAATATGAACGAGCTGATCACCGCAAACATCAATTTTATGCAGCGCAAAGATGATGAAACACTGAAAACAATCGTCGGACCGCAGATTTTCACGCTGACGCATGAGATTATCGACGAAATCAACCGCCGTTATCACCTGCAGCTGAACAAAGAAACTCTGTTAGTGCCATTATCTCTGCATTTCAAGAATCTGTTCTACCGTTCTCAGCAGCAGACCAGCCTGAAAAATCCATTATTGGAAACGATTCAATCCTCCTGTCCGCTGCTTTACGACTGCGCGATCTGCATTACGGATTATCTCGACGAACATTTCAACATTCAGATCAGTCCCGATGAAACGGCCTATCTGGCAATGCACATCGGCGCGGATCTGGAACGGCAGCAGAAGGACATCAAAAAGTTGAAATGCGCGCTGCTCTGCCCGGATTATCAGCAGAATCAGCAACAGATTTACAACTGTTTGTTAATCCATTTTGATTCAGATATCATCATTCCGACGGTTGTTTCGTTTGAGGAGGATCTGAAGGATAAAAGCTACGAGCTTCTGTTTACCACCGTGCCGGTCCACGCGAACCGGGGCTTTACGATCCTGCTTCCGCCGATGATCAGCGCGATGAATCTCAAAGAGATTTACAGTCAAATTCAGACTGTTCTGGACCGCAAAAAAATGCAGATCCTGACGGAATATTATCCGCAGTTTTTCTCACCTGCCTTATTTTATCTGGATAAACAAGCGGACAGCCGGCGCGATGACATCCTGAAAATCTTATGCCGGAAGCTGCATAATGAACACTTTGTTTCCTCTCACTTTCTGGATGAAGTGCTGAAGCGGGAGCAGGCAGCCTCCACTGCTTTCGGACAGATCGCAATTCCCCATTCGATGAAAATGGACTGTGAAAAAACCGGACTGGCCATCGCCATTTCTCCCGGCGGCATCCAATGGGGAGCACAGCGCGTGCATATCGTTTTATTGATCGCGATCAATGAGAAAGACTCGCACTTGTTTAAGGAACTCTACGAAGCGTTAATCCTGCTTTTCTCCGATCCGTCCATTCTTGAGGTCCTGCGCCAATGCAAGACCTTTGAGGAATTTACCAATGTCATCTTCAGCTTTACAATGTAATTTACTGTTTCAATAAAGCTTCAGGATTGGCATATCAACGATAAAAAGCCAGGAACATTCCAGTTCTTTCTGATTTCAGATCTCTTTCTTGTTGAAACGACGAAACTCCCGCATTTCTCAACCGGGGGTTTTTATATTTCCGAATCAGCGGCTTTAGAAAAACAGCATCTTCTGAATTTCCCCTAGCTCAAGCTTTTCTTGTTATCAGTCTCGTTCTTTATCTTTTAGCGGATTTTATAAACGAAAGGCTGCGGCGATGTGATCTGATTAGCAGCTGCCTTCCAATTTTCTCTATGCCTCGGCACTTTCAGCCCTTTTCACTTCAGTCCAATTTTTCCTTTTGCGATATTTCGCCTTCCTCGGGAATTGGGTGAAAACATGCTATAATGATTAAGAAACCACCGCAGGCTATACAGCCTGATTCTCTTAGCTAATTGAAGACCGCAACGGCTGAGCTTCCTTTGATGACCGGGAAACAGCAGTGCGGACAGGGAATCGCAAATGAAAGGGACGACATAAATATGAAAACAGAAAAACGGAAATCCGTTGAAGATTACCTCAGTTCATTCCCGGATAAACAGCGAAATCTGTTAAATCAGCTGCGGGCACTGATCAAAAAAACGATACCTCAGTGTGAGGAAAAGTTGTCCTGGGGTGCACCGACATATATGCTGGAAGGCCGTTATTGCCTACAATTTGCCGGGAATCAAAAGCACCTGGGTTTCTATACGAGTCCAACAACGATCAGACAGTTTCGGACTGATTTAACCGCCTATAAAACCAACGAAAAAAACACGTTGCAGCTGAGCTGGGATCAGCCGCTTCCTGAAGATTTACTGATCAAGATGATCCAGTTCCGCGCGGAAGAAGTCCGGCAGGAGGCTCTGAAATGAAGCTGAAAGCGGGCTGCCATGTTCCCTTTGCCGAACGTTTGCAGGAAGAATATAAAATCAATGGCGATCAAATTACAGCCAACGTCGGAACCGATAAGATCGAATCCGTAATGCAGCATTTCATCGCGGTCCACGAAGAACCCCTTTTCTTTATCCTGGAGCTGCCCACTCAGGCCAGAAATGAACAGGAAATCCGGCCGGGCGTCGTGGAAAAGCTGCATGTCGATGTGTATTATCTCGACGGCTGTTCGCAAGCTGCGGCGCTCGCCCTTTTAAAGCAAACGGGGCCGCTTTTGTTTGAAGACGGACTCTCGGCCTTTGGCTTTGGCGGTTTGCAGAGCGGCGATGAAATTTTGTTCAGCAAATATAACATAGTAACGATCTTCAGCCAGAATCTTCAAAGTTACGCCGAGTTCTTCGCAGCGCATCAAATGCGCGAAAATCCAAATCTGCTTACGGCCTGGGATCTCTTTGATCCGCAGCATCCCGGCGTCAGTAAAACCGTCACGGTTGAGGGGAAGGACATCTATTCCATCCCTGAGCAATTAAAAGATTGGGGACTGTATCTGGCTCAGCGCCGGGAAGAAAACTAAGCGGAATATTGATCACTCTAAAAGAAAAAGCAAGTAGAAATGAGGTCACTCTATGAAATACTTTTCGATGTTAATCAAACCGGCGTCCAGCTTATGCAACCTGCGCTGCCGTTATTGTTTTTACTGCGACGTCGCGGAAAACCGAAAGATTCCTTCCTACGGCGTGATGAGCGAAGAAACGATGAATATTCTGATCGACAAGACGCTGGGCTTCTTCCGTGAAGAAGCGACGATCACCTTCGCCTTTCAGGGTGGGGAACCCACTGTGGCGGGGCTGGACTATTTCCGCCGGTTTATCCGCCGGGTCAACCTGAAGAAGAAGAGCTACCACCAAATCCAATACGCGCTGCAAACCAACGCGACACTGCTCGATGACGAATGGGTCCGCTTTTTGAAACAGAATCGTTTTTTAGTCGGGGTATCGCTGGACGGCTACGCCGCGCATCACGATGCGATGCGCCCGGATGCCAAAGGTCAGGGAACGTTTGCCCGCATTCTGGAAAACATTGAAAAACTGCGTCAGGCAAAGATTGATTTCAACATTCTGACGGTATTAACCCGTCAGCTGGCGGAGCATCCGAAAGAATTATTTGATTTCTATCTGAAACAGCATCTCGATTATATCCAGCTCATTCCCTGTCTGCCGCCGCTGGAGGATCAGAACGATCCTTATTCCCTGACGCCGCAGACCTTCTTCCGGTTTTATGATGAATTTTTCCAGCTGTGGCTGGAAGAATTAAAACAAGATCACTACATCAGCGTGACCTTGTTTGATAATCTGATTCCGCTGTTCGACGGTGTCCCGCCGCAGCAATGCGGTTTTCTGGGCTTCTGCAGCATGCAGTTTGTCGTAGAGAGCGACGGCAGCGTCTATCCATGCGATTTCTATGTGCTGGACGAATACAAACTGGGCAATCTGCGGGATTGCAGCCTGGCGGATTTATCGAAATCAAAGATCCTGTCCGGCTTCCTGCAGGGGCCGCGTCGATCAACAAAGCTTTGCGAAACCTGCCGCTATGCACAAATCTGCCACGGTCAGTGCAAGCGCCTGAATATTTGTTACTTCGACGAGGAATTCTGTGGTTATCAGGCGTTCATTCAGAAACATGAAGCGATTCTGACACAGCTGGCGATGATCCTGCGCAGACAAGCGTAAACATAAAACGATCATCGTTTAAAGAAACAAAACAAAAAAGCATCGAATAATGGGAATGAAATAAATTTTGAGTCAGCTCTCCAGCTGACTTTTTAATTGACCTCCAAAAAACAGACGGTTTTCTCCGCCGTCTGCCCGCATTATTCCTGCTTTACCGGATGTCCAGCACGGCATTTGCGACCCAGCCCAGCTGACCGTTTCTTTTGCAGAACGACCGATCGGCAAAGGTTTGAATAACCGCCACTTCCTGCCCTTGACGCAAAGAGAGCCAACAGCTTGTGCTGTTAAAACAATGCGGCTTGCCGTCGATCATCCGCAGCGCACTTCGGGGGATTTCCAACAGACGGTGAGTTCGTTGATGCCGCACGCGCAGAAATTCGCCAGCTTCCTCCAGCACTTCGATTTCACTTTCAAAATACCGCACGAATACCTGCTGATCCTTCGGCGTGCCCGCTTGATCGGCAACAACCCGCCGCCGCGGCAAACGATCCACGCTGACCGTCTGAAACTGCTGAAAGTCGCCGTTGTGAACGATCAGGGCATTCAGCTGACCATGCGCATGCATTCCGCATCCGCCGTCGATCGCCAGGATATTCCGATCTTTCAGAAAATGCACGCCGCAATTTCCCTGTCTGTCACTCAGCGCCACTGTCGGCATGTGGCCCACGATCACCGGGAACGGAAATCCCACGGCAGACTTCAACAAAAAATCATTATCTTTTAAAATCAGGCGCGGATCGTTATTTAACAAATGCTGAAGGTCCTGAATACTGGAATGCACCGCAGCATAACCCGAACCCGCGGCGATCAGCGGCAACTCTTGCAAAAACGCAAATTCCGCGGCATACGCGCCTGTCAAGCGCTGACGCAGAGCCTGAAAATCGGTCTTTTCATCCATTGTCACGCCCTGTTTTCGAGCCATCTCGCTGATCAGCGACCGCCGCGTCCGCAGATAACTCAACTTCATCGGCAGCGGTATTTTATCTTCCAGCAGTTGTTCCGCTTCATCATTATTTCCCTTTAACACGATAACCCGTTCGTTGCGGGCCAGTGTCATCACCAGCCGCAGCGTTTCCAGACTGGCGCTGCCTTTCTCAATCAGATCCCCCAACAGAAACAGGAAATCTTTCCCCGGAACATAGTCAGCCTTTTTCAACAAAGCTTCCAGCAAGTCTTTTTCACCATGGATATCCGAAATGAAAAGCGCCCGATAGGAATGAAGATCCTGAATTCGAAGCTGTGAACGATCCAGCATCAGCCGCGGACTCCGCTGTGTTTCAGCCAGGTTCCCCGCTGATAATAAAGAAACAACGTCACGGCCGACAATGTCCAGGTCAGCGGATAGCTCCAGAACACGACGACGATCGAATTGACAAACATCATCGCCACCGCCAGGAATACCTGCCGGATGATGCAGTAATAGAAGACGTTGACCAGCATCGGCACAGTCGTATTGCCCGTTCCGCGCACCGCGCCGGTCAGCACCTGCGCCACATTGAGAATCGAATAGAACGGCACCAGTGTGCGCATCATCCACGATCCATAATAAATCACGTCCGCTTCCTGTGAGAACATCCGAATGCACAGATCCGAGAACAGATAGGCCGGAATTCCGATCGCGATGACAATGCCGATTCCCATAAAGATACAGGTGGTAATGCCCTTTTTAACCCGTTCAATCTGATTCGCGCCCATGTTCTGTCCGACAAACGTCGTGATTGCCAGCATGAAGCTGTTGACCGGCAGACCGAGGAAATTATCAAACTTGTTCGCCGAGCTGAAACCGGCGATCGCCGCCGAGCCAAACCGGTTGACATATGACATGACGAGCACGTTGGAGAAGGAAACGATCATCTGCTGCAGACCGCTGGGAATTCCCAGCCGCACAATTTGCATCAGCATCGGCTTGTCAATCCGGATTTTCTTCGGGATGATCTGGTAGCTTTCCTTTGACCGCAGCAGCGTGACCGCCACCAGAATGCAGGACACCGTCTGCGCGATCAGCGTCGCCCAGGCCACCCCGGCCACGCCCATGTTCCTGGATGACAAACACCAGGTCCAGAATGATATTCAGCACGCTGGCAATCGTCAGAAAGCACAGCGGCCGGCGCGAATCGCCGACAGCCTGCAGGATGCCGGCCCCGGAGTTATACAACATCGTCGGGATGATCCCCAGAAAATAAATCCGCAGATACAGCACCGCCATCTCCATGATATCCGCCGGCGTCCCCATCCATTGCAGAAACAGCGGCGTCAGCGTAATCCCGGCCACCATCATCAGCACGCCGAACAAAAATGTAAACGCCACAAACGTATGCACCGCAATATGCAGCTCTTCCAGCTTCCGCGCGCCGAAGAACCGCGAAACCAGAACACCCGCGCCGGCGGCGACGCCCATAAAAAATCCGATCAACATGTTGATCAGCGGCGTGCTCGCACCGACGGCAGCCAGCGCCTGATGCCCGACAAAGTTGCCGACGACAATCGAGTCGACCGTGTTGTAGAGCAGCTGGAATAAATTTCCCAGCAATAACGGAATTGAGAATAATAAAAGTTCTTTCCAGATCACGCCGGAAGTCATGAGTCCACGTTGTTTCGATGCCATGCCTTTCCCCCTTGTTTGCTTTTCTATTTATTAAGAGTAATTATAATCCACTTTGTGAAAATTGTTAATCCTTCCCGGCCATTTCCATTCCCGGCGCAGGCCAGCGCAACGTCACGAATCCGCCCCGTTTCGTCGTTGTTCTTAACCACAGCGAAAGATCCGCTTCCTTGATCTGACTTTCGTCAAAAAAGGTGACCACGCCGGTTTGCGGGTCCAGTGCACTGATCATCACCCAGTGCCAGTCGTCGATCCGCTTTTCCTCCCCCGCGCACAGGTTGAGGAACGCCGCCGGTTCATCCCGCTTCAGGGCTTCCTCCAGAAACTGGCTGACCGTCGTCCACTGCGGTCTTTGGGCCGGATCCTCCGCGACCTCCAGCGCCTGAACTTTAAAGTTTTCTTTGACTTCAGCACGGTACTTCTCCAATCCTTCGGTAAACATCGAGACCCGGTTTACCCCGCCATGACCGGGCGTGATATAATTCCACAGCTCATTCATCTGATCCAGTAAATTCTGCCGGCTGGATAACAGCGGCTGCCTGTGCATCAACCGCTGTTTCTGTTTTTGATAAAAGAGGAGCGAAGCCGCAGCCGTTGGTCCGCAGCCTGCTTTGCGCTGCCACAAATCACCATACCATTCCTGATTCGCGCCCCAACTCACCTGACCGCTGGCAGGATCCACCAAACACATCGCTTCCGGAAATAAAATCGCCGTCATCCTTACCGCCCCTTTCGCCCTGCATCCGCTTTTCAATACCCCTTATCATAGTCCTAACGGGCAGGAAAAGCAAACTTCTTATACCGGTAAAAATTCCGTTTTCCCCCATAAAATCGCAGCGGTCATAAATAAAACGCCGGATTTCTCCTGTTTCAAAATCTCTGCGTTTCCTTTGCTTCCCATCCCCTCTGGAAATGGTATAATAAGGCTATAAAATGATTTGTTTTCGTTTAATCTTTACGTTCGTTCAAACGTGCAGCGTGTCAGAATAAAACTATTCCACCTTAATTTTAAAATTGTTGCTTCTGTTTCTCTCCATAAAATCCTCATGGAGAAACTGACCAGCCTTAATCATCAGATTCTTCCAGTAACTCCTGTTTCCAAGTTTTCGGATGCCTCAGTTTAACAGGCAAAGACGAGATCCCTTTCATCCAATACAAAGAAAGGAAGGATTAAGATGAAGATCAAGAATTCAGCTTTTACCCTGCTTGCCGCCGCAGGGCTGTCTGCGCTGATGTTGGCGCTCAATCAACACCGCAAAGCTTTGCTTCTGTTTAATCCAAAGGCCGTGATCGGGGCCTATTTCTGTTTTGGATTGCTTTGCGGGCTTGTTTTTCACCGCAAAGATTTCCGCAATATTTCCGGGGCTTCTCTGATCGCCGCCCTGATCGCCGGGCTGATCCTGACTTTCCTGATTTCATTAACAGGCCCGCGGTTTATCGCCTTCCACCTGTTCCTGATCAGTGACGCCTCGATGGTCCTTAGCGGCTGGGGATTGGTCGAAATCCTGTTTTCCGGGGAATGACTCTATCTTTTAAAATCGGAATCTGCTATAATCCAGATAAGTTAACATATTAAGTTAAGGAGTGAAGAGAAATGGAATACAAGGTCGCCAAGTATTTCCAAATCGAACAGGATATCATCGCCGCCATCAAATCCGGCCAGCTGAAACCGGGCGATAAGGTCGACAGTGAATCCGTGCTGAAAAAAAAATATAATGTCTCGACGATCACGGTCCGCAAGGCATTTACCGATTTGATCAACGAGGGTTATCTCACCGGTATTCAAGGGTTGGGCACCTTTGTCGCCAAGAAGCAGATGATCCGCGGACTGACTTCGCTCAGTTTCAGCGACGAACTGCTTCAGCAGGGATACCAGATTGACATGCATGTGGATAAAATCGAACTGATCACCAACGCTCAGATTGCTGAGAAACTAACGATTGATCCCGATCAGCCGATCGTCTGCGTCCGGCGAATCCGCCTGGCTAACGACGAGCCGATCGCCTATCAAAGTTCGTTTGTCGACAGCCGTCTGCTTTCGCTGGAACAGGCACAGACTGTCTACGAAACCAGATCCTTCTATAAAACGCTGGCTCAGGTCAATGTCACGCCGGTCTGGGTAAATGAAAATTACTCAGTGCGCGAGATCGGCAACACCGAGATCGCCCGGCTCATGAACATCCGCAAGAATGCCGCGACGTTCTTCGTTAAGCGGCTGACCTTTGATCAGCGCGATGAAATCATCGAATATGCGGAAACGTATTTCAACAAAGATTGGTATTCCGTCACCGTCAATATCAAAATGTAGAGGACATTCTTCGACAGAATGTTCTTTTTTTGACTGAAAGGGCTTGCATATTGCGAGGCTGCACCGTATAATGAAATCAGTTAATATGTTAACATATCAATATTATAAGATAATTGAGATTGTTCGTTAATATACTGACTGAGGAGGAATGAAGATCTATGGAAATTCAGAATTATAACCAGTGCTATGAACAGGCGGTTGTTGATCTGTGGAACGCCTGTCTGCCCTGCGATCCGCTGACCTTACAGAAATTCCGCAAGCAGGCGCTGCTGGACGACAACTTCGATCCATCGCTGTGCTATGTGGCGATGGCGGATGAGAAAGTCGTCGGCTTCCTGTTGGCCACCCGCCGCAAGTTTCCTTATCTGGAACGGGGAACGGAGCCGGACCGGGGCTGGATCAACGTCTTATTCGTCGAAGCCGGACATCGCCGTCAGGGAATCGGCCGGGCTTTAGTCGAAAGAGCCGAAGCCGACATGAAGGCGCGCGGCGCTAAAAACGTCACGGTCGCCGCGTACAGCCCGAATTATTTCTTCCCAGGCATCGACAAGCAGAACTATCCGGAATCGGCCGCCTTCTTTGATGCAATGGGCTATCAAAGCGGCGAGGAAAGTTACTCGATGTGCAAGGATCTGCATGGTTACCAGCTCGATGAAGCGGCGCTGGCCCGCAAGGCGAAAGCCGAAGCCGCTGGTTTCCGGTTCATTCCGTTCAGCTGGAAATATTGCGTCGACCTGCTTGAATTTGCCAAGGTGGAATTCGGCGGCGGCTGGAAGCGCAACCTGCTGATCAGTATGCAGAACAATCTGGCGGAAGACAACGTGCTGCTGTGCGTGGATCAAAACGATCAGCTCGCCGGCTTCTGCATGCGTCAGATCGACGGCAATCCGATGCGGTTCGGTCCGATCGGTGTTATGGCCAGTCAGCGCAACTGGGGCTTAGGCAGCATCCTGCTCGATCTGATGCAGCTGGAAATGGAGAAGCGCGGTATCTATCACATGTATTTCGTCTCCACCGACGCACCGGGACGCCGTTTCTACCAGCGTCATGGAATCACCGTTTTCCGCACCTTCACCGATTACCGCAAGAATTTGGATTAACCGAAATCCGCACGAAAAGCATGCTCTATTAAAGAAAGGAAGAACACATTATGACATCAATCCAACGCGTCGTCAGCATCGGCGCACATTCGCTGGACGCCGAGCTGATGGGCGGACCGCTGATCCTCAAATATGCCCGGCAAGGCGCGCACTGCACGCTGATCCACGTCACTCAGGGACGGCTGGAAGATCCGGCCGCGACGAAGGAAGCGAAGCAGCAGTATCTCAAAGATCTCTTGACCATGAATCAGAAAGCTGCGGAAAAGCTGGGCGCCGACACGATCTGGCTTGGCTACGTTTCCAGCAATATGCCTTCGCTGGAGGACTTCGCTCAGCGGATGGAACAGTATTTCGTCGATGAGAAAGTCGATCTGGTCATTACGCACTGGCGCGGTTCAATGCATCCGCGGCACATCAACACTCACGACGCCGTCGTCACCGCCGTCAAGCGGCTGCGTGAAAAAGGCAATCCGATCCGCCTGGTCTACGGCGAAACGTTTGAGGATCTCGTCGGCTTCCTTCCGCAGGCCTACTTCACGCTGAATCCAGAGGAAGTGACCCAATGGTACGACGCAATGAAGGAATACGCCGTCTTCCGCGGCGAGGTCAACGACTTTCCTTACCAGCAGTATTATCCGACGATCGGCAAAGTCCGCCAGATCGAATCCAACAACAGCGGCTATACCGTCGCGTATATGTACGCCAGTCTGATCGAACCGCAGCTGTGGTAAAAAGAGAGGAGAAATAACCATGGGTAAAATTGTAGTCCGCGTCGATGACCGGCTGATTCACGGCCAGACCATCGTCGCCTGGTGTCCGACCTTGGCGATCCAGGAAATCATTGCGATCGACGATGAAAGCGCCAAAAATCCAATGCTGAAATCGATCATGACGATGAGCGTGCCGCCGCTTTATAAAACGCACATTGTCACCACGGAGGAAGCCCGCAGCCTGTTAAGCCAGGACAGCGGCACCAACCGGCTGGTCATCGTGCGCTTCCCAAAGCAGCTGGAAGAACTGGAAGACACCGTGCTGAAAGCTGACTTCGTGATGCTGGGCAACATTGCCAAACGTCCGGATTCCGTGCATAAGGTTTCCGGCGCAACCGGCATCTTCTATCTCAGCCAGCAGGACGTGGAAGTGATCGACGCCTTGAGCGCCAAAGGCGCAGACGTCTGCTTCCAACAGCTGCCGAACACTACCCGGACAAGCTGGGACGCTTTCCGCAAAACGATTGAATAGAAAGTCAGAGGGGTAATTATGTCAATCATTCAAATCATCCTGATCGCAATCTTTGTGTATCTGGGATCCATCGGTTCTATCGTCGGCAACACCATCGGCTGGTACACTTTAGGCCGTCCGTTAGTCGCGGCGCTGGTCGTCGGCGTCATTTTAGGGGATATTCGGACCGCCATGGTCGTCGGAATTCCGTTACAGATCATGTATATGGGCAACGTCACGCCGGGCGGCGCGGTTGCCTGGGACTTATCGTATGCCACCTACATCGGCGTCGCTGCGGCGATCGTCTTCGGTCAGGGGATGGACGCGACCGGAACGATCGGTCTGGCCGTGGTCTTCGCCGGGATCGGCGGACTGGTCGGCCAGGTCATGTGGAATTTGTCGTATGCCTTAAACCTGCCGCTGAACCGGGTTGCCGCAAAATATGCGGAAGCTGGAGATACCCGCAAAATGATCGTTCCGAACGTCTTCATGGGTCAGGCAATCGGTTTCTTATGCCGTTTTGTTCCGGCGGTGCTCGTTCTGACGTCGATGACCGCAGCTTCCGGCCAGGCTGATTTCGCAACGCTGATTCCGGGCTGGGTCACCACTGCGCTGAGCATTTTCGGCGGCATGATGGCTTCGTTGGGAATGGGCATCATCTTATCGTTCTTATTAAAGAAGAAATATCACATCGTCATCTTCTTAGCCGGATTCATTCTCGTCACTTATTTCGGTTTAAGCACGATGGCGGTCGCGGTTGTCGCGATCATCACCGCGGTTCTCTACTATGTCGCAGCCTCCTCGTTGGCTGATCGGAAAGGAGCTTAATCATGGCTAAGAAAATCAGTGAAAAAACATTAAAGAAATCCTTCCGGACGTGGTTTTTCTGGAACGGCTGTTCCCAGCAGGCAGAATCAATGCTGGGCATGGCGTTCGGTCAGGCAATGGCCCCGGTCATTGAAGAATTATACGACACGAAAGAAGAACGGGCGGCTGCGCTGCAGCGTCATATCACATTGTTCAATACTGAAGCACAGGTCGGTTCCATCTGCAACGGTATCGTCTGCGGTTTGGAAGAGGCCAATGCCAATGGTCAGTGTACTCCGGAACTCATCAGCAGCGTCAAAGTTGCCTTGATCGGCCCGACATCCGCCATCGGCGATTCGCTGTGGGTTGCGACGATCATTCCGATCCTGCTGACGATCTGCCTGTCGATCTCTCAGGCTTCCGCCAATATGCTTTGGCTGGGACCGGTCATCTACATGCTTGTCTATCCGATCGGCACCTGCGCGCTGAGCTGGTTCCTGTTCAAGCTGGGCTATAAGTCCGGACTGGAAGGGATGCAGACATTTATGGCGACAGGCCGGCTGAATTTACTGACGGACACGATGACCGTGCTGGGCCTGATCGTTGTCGGCGCCCTGACCGCTTCCTTCGTTTCCTGCACGCTGCCGATTCAGATCGTCAAAGACGTCTATGACGCCACGACCAACACGATCCTGGAAAGCCAGGTGCTGTTCAACGCCGATTCCGTACTGAACTCCATCTTCCCGCAGATCCTGCCGCTGGGCCTGACATTAGGCGTCTATGGTTTGTATGCGAAGAAGAAATGGTCGCCGTTGAAATTGATGGGACTGATCCTCGTTCTGGCGTGTGTCCTGACCTTCATCGGTTATGCCACCGGTTTCTACGCGTAAATCCGTAAACTGAATTCATCCATCCTCTTTTGGACAGATGAGGAAACACTCTCAGCGCTGCTTCACTCACAGCGCTGAGTTTTTTGTGGAAAAAGGACAGCGGTGACGCGCTGCCCTGACCTAATCTGTACTCTTTGTTTTAAGATGGGAAACAAGGCTGCGCGACGCTGATGTTTCGCATTCGTTTGCGAACCGCAATCTGATCGACGTTCTCAATCGCTTTCCTCATCGGGTTGTGCTGACACATTCATCCGCATTTCTTGCCTGAACAGCCTTAATGCACTTCTGGACCTCATCGAGCTGATCAGCTGGTATTCTGTACCGTCGTACACAAACTCTCTGACACAATTAGCGGAAAGCTCTTCACGATTCATGATCGGTTTGATTTTGACTTTCTGCCTGATTACCAACATTCTCTGCCGGCGTTGTCACGCCGGATAGATGAAGGAAAGCATTGTTTGCGGCGGCGTCCTGTAAGGTCGCAAGCAGCGCGTCCGCATAGCCGCCTAAATTTCCGATCAGTTCCTCCCTATTTATTAATTCAATTTCAAAAGGTTCCTGCGCGGTGCTTAAAATATCATAGAGAGCGTCGAGATTATTTCCATAATAATCGGGAAAGGCAAGCTGGTCTTTAAGCTGCCGATGCAGCGTCTGTTTATCCCGGCATTCGCGTCCGTCAATCAAAGCGCGCTTCATTCGTTTCCCCTCACCGCTTCAAAGCTTGCGTAATGATCATCCGAATAATAGATCAGACCATCATCGGAAAAGACGAGGCGTTCCTTTCCCCGATAACCGCCTTGATAATCAATGTCGCATTCATACCAAGTCCGGCCGTGAGCGTTGGGAAGCAAACCTTCGCGGTTGCCGAAGCGGTCGCCGCCGATGGATTTGCCTTCGGCCACGTCCCACAGATTTCCTTTCGCGTTATCCCAGCCCAACGCCTGAGCTTCTTTTTTCGTGATGTAATTCTCCGGCAGATGTCCATAGGTTTCCAGATACTCCGCGACTTCCTCCTTCGTGGAATACCAGCCGTCCTCCTGAACCGTTATTGTTTCTTCCATCGGCTGGGAAGTGGCCGGCGGGATCTGCGGCACCGACGTCGAAGCACATCCCAACAAGCTCAGCATCGCCCATAACGCCAAGCCTAATTTAAATCGCAGTTTCATAAACACGCTCCTTTTTTAACATCATAAAACAAAATAGAGAAGAACGCAAAGTCCATTCTTCTCTGTTTCACGGCAAAATAAGTTATGCTTCCCCTTCCCTCCTCTTTTTATAAGGAATCCCTTGAAGTCCTCCTTTTTCCAGTGTTAAAATAGGGGCGTTGTTTGCCGCGGAAGGCAAACAAAGAAAGAGGGGATTTGTTGATGATCATCGAAGGAAATCCAAAAGAACTCGCCGCGATGGAGCAATTCCATAACGGCAATCGTCAGGCCGGGTTGGCGCTTCAGGAAGAATTCGCCGCCGCTTTCCGTGAAGAGTACAAGGAAAAGGACCATTGTCCTTGCCGGAAAGCTTGCCGCTATCATGGCAACTGCAAGGAATGCGTCGCCATTCACCGCGCCCATCAGGAACATGTACCGAATTGCATGCGGCCGCTGATCAACAAGAAGCTTAAGCTGCTTTCCGAATTGACGGAGCACACCCTCGCCCGCGAAATCGAAGCACCGCAGGAAATTGAACGAAAAGAATTCCAGACGGTTAAATAAAGAAGATTCTTTCCACATCCCTAAGCCTTAATCTGAGCAAGCTCAGCTGGCCTGGCGAGAAACAGCCTGAAACTTCCTGCAACAGGAAATCTCAGGCTGCTTTTTTATTTCAGTTTCCAAGCTGGGGAAAATGATAAGTGAGTCGATCCAGTTACAACTGAGAATTGGAGTGGAGCTGGGCTGCGAACTCCGCCAATCCGCTGCTTTCCAGAATAAATTTCCGCAGTTCCTTTTCTTCGCCGCTTCCATCGCGTTCTCCACCATCTGCGGGTCCAGAAAGATCGGACAGCTGCGTTCGGCGCCGAACACCGCTTCGCCCCACACAACTTCGTCGTCTTCCGTTTGCGCTAAATCCCGAAAGTCGCGGCTGCAGAAGGTTTTTATTTCGGCCATCAGCTGGGCAGCGCAAGCTTCCCGCCGGCGGACACAGGCTTCTGCTTCCTCGCTCGGAATCAGCCAGGCGTCGGCCAGAACTCCGCCCCGGGTAATCGGGTAGTCCAAAAAGGTTTCCGGCCCCCTGTGTTTGGCCTGAAGTTTTCGTTTCTGCGGCCGGATTCTTTTCTTTTCTGGATTCACCGGCACGTCCGCTTAGCGCCGGTCATTGCGCTGAACGATATTCAAAAGACGCAGAAATTGTGTAATCGCGACCGCCAGCGCCGCAACATACGTCATCGCCGCCGCTGACAGCACTTTCTTGGTTGAGCCTACTTCCTCGCTTGTCAATAAGCCGCAGTTTTCAATCGCGGCCACTGCCCGGTGGCTGGCGTCAAATTCAGTCGGCAGTGTGACCAACTGGAACACAACGCTCAATGCAAAACAAGCCACGCCGATATACGCGATCGTGATCGCCGAGCGCCCCATATTGGAGAAAATCAATCCCATCAAAATCAACGGCGTGGACATCCGGGAACCGATATTCGTCAGCGGAATGATCGCGTTGCGAATCCTTAACGGTGCATATCCATGGGCATACTGGATCGCATGTCCAGCTTCATGCGCGGCCACACCGACCGCGGCGGTGGAAGCAGAACCATAAACTGAATCGGATAACCGGATGACATTCGTGCGGGGATCGAAATGATCGGTCAGATTTCCTGATATCCGCTCGATCCGGACATCATACAAACCGTTGGCATCCAGCACTTCCCGTGCCGCGTCATAGCCGGTCATCCCGTTGCGCGTGCGCTGCTGGCTATATGTGCGGAACGTCGAATTCACCCGGGCGCTGGCCCACATGGAAAATCCAATCGCCGCCAGAACCAGCAAATAAAAAATATCGTAAAATGCGTAGAACATAAACATTCCTCCCTATCAGGCAGGTTTATTCTACACGATTTTACGATACTTTCCACTAGACAACCGCACGGCTTTGTCAATCCCGGTGACAAACCGGGAATTTTATAACGAAACTAACCAGGAATCGTTCTTTCCATTAAAACTTGCTTATCCTTATCTAAAGCTCGATAGATCCCCGGCCAACAGGAAACAGACGCCTCCGGAATTTCCAAGGTGATCAGCGCAAAATCATCATGTCCCTGTTCCACAGTCCACGTCAAACCGTTATTCAGCTGGGCTTCCACCCGATCTACACGCGGATCCCTGCGCACGATCACTGCCATATAAATTCCGTCGTTTTCCATCCTTTGAAGATCACAGGCTTCCTCCGGATTCATCACAAGGTTGATCTTGTTTCCCTCGATTTCTTTTGTTGCAGAGGATCACGGATAGATCTGTTCCTCAACAAGGTTTCCCTGCGCATCATAGGCCCGGTAGGTTCCCTCCCATGTCGCCTCTTCAGAGTTTTCCAGTTGCTGGACCTTGATTGAAAAATCATGCTCCCATTGGTCAAAAACAATTACTGGCCGGCCTTTACCGGGATCCATTTCCACCTTCACGATTTCAGGCTGGCTGCGATGGATGACAAACAACTGATTTTTCCCATCACTCAGTCCGTCGATTTGAAATGCTTCGTCAGCATCCGCATAATCATTGTGTGTGCTCCCTCCGGTCGTGATATAAAAGATACCTGCCGTCTTCTGAGCGCCATGCAGCGCATATTGATGATCGTTCGCATACAGATAATAATAACGATCCCCAATTTGAACCTCGTCGATCTTTTCAGCCGGGCTGAAATACAGTCCCCGCAGCGAATCTTCCACACATGCCTGGGGTGATAGATAATAACCGCTAATCCATCCCAACAATACAAGTGTGATCAGAATCAAGGCTATGCCTGCCACAATCTCTCTTTTCCTTTTCATTCTTTTACTCCCATTCCTTCAGGTCCAACGACACCCGCTGTCCGTCGATCAAGAAAAGCTCAATTACATCGGAAGCCGGTGCTGTAAAAGTGAGCATCCCTTTCGAGCCGAAGAAAGAGGTCGCTTCAAAATAAGGATAAACTGGAAGGCTGTCGTCTCCATTTTGGATAGAGAAGAAGTTTACCGACCAGCCGGAACGAGAATAGGACAGCTTATTGCGGATATGATACGTTAAGATCAACTCGCCTTCATCAGATTTCCAAAGGGCGTCCAAAGTCACGGTATGCCCGGCTAATTCAATCTTTTCATTTACGGCCGCGATCTTTTCGGCATGTTCAGGGGTCATAGGCAAAAGGTATTGAATTTCATTCCATCCTACAGTAAGCAATAAATAAACGAAGACAATCCCGGCAATCGCCGCACAGGACATCGTGATCAGCCAGAGCCATCCTAAAAGCGGATGATGAATTCGGTTCAGCTCCCGCCCGACGGCCTGCGGATCCCCCATTCTCGCTGCCGCTTCTGCCTGCGCCTGTTCCAGCGTTAAGCCCTCTTCCTGCATCAGATCCTCAACGCTGTCCTGCAGATGAGCGCGCAATTCATCGCCGATTCTGCCGCGGTCCAGAAAGAAATGAACCTGCGCCGTTACGGCTTGGACATAAGTCTCAATCGGATTCATGATCCGCTGCCCTGAAACGAAAGCACCTGATTGACTGCGGAAGAAAAGCTTTCCCACTGTTCCTGCTGAGCTTCCAGCTGCTTGACGCCCCGAGCCGTAATGGCATAGTACCGGCGCGTCCGCCCGTTCACCGTTTTGCTTACCGAACGGATCCAGCCTTCATTTTCCATTTTGTGCAGAATCGGATACAATGTGCCTTCCTTAAAATCAAACGCGTCATTCGACTGGTCTTTGAGCGTCTTGATCAATTCATAGCCGTAGCGTTCCTGTTCCTTCAACAAACTTAATACCAACAAAGCGGAACTGCCGGCGATCAAGCCTTTATCATAATTCATAAACAACCTCCTTCCACGCCTAGAGCTTCTATGCTTTTATTATACATAGTTCATCAAGGTATAACAAGGCATTATCTATCAATACTTCCTGCTTTGTGATCAAGAGGATTCAATGCCAAAATAAAAGCTGTGTTCCTGATGATTCAAGCACACAGCTTACCATTAGATTCAGCCACTTCCCCTCATTTCAATCCAGATAAAAAACAGATGTGCCGCAGCTTTGGGGGAAAATCTGTTTTTTCGCGCCAGCGCTTCCTGAATCCGTATTATCATCATTTCAGTATTGCATTTCTGATCCCGCGGCAGATTTACAATACATTCATTGATATCCCCCAGACAAACGCCCTTGCCCTCAGCTTGCCTGTCGTCTTCCCTCTGATTTGCCGCAAAGACTTCGCCTCAGATAAAATCGGAAGGAAAAGCAGATGTTGTTTCATTCATGGTTTCAACTTCTTTTGTTTACCAAGTACCAGAAGTCCCGCCAGTTCCATTCCATAGGCGATGAAGCTGACGAGCATCCCCCATTTTCCATATTGAATCACCATCAAAAGGAACAATCCCAGACCAAACTCCGCCAGCCGCTTCACCGAATTGTCTGCGAATAACCGCCGGAACAGCTGGGCCAGAATCAGGAAAACCACCACCAGTTCAATTAATGCCAGAATTAGCTCCAGCGGACCAAGAGAAGCATAAGCGGCGCTCAATATCGCGGCCGATGCCGCAGGAAGCTGAGCAGTCTGACCGCTGACCTCCAGTAAGCCATACTGAATCAGCGGAGAATAACCGGCCATCGTCACGACAAACGTATTGATCAGCGCATAGCCGCCATAAATCAGACTGATTCTGCCGAGCGAAGCCGGACGAAAACGGCGAAAAAACAACGCGGCTGTCAGCGTCCAGGTCAAGACCGCCGTGATCAAATAAAAGACCGTGGAGGTGGGCGTATCCAGATTCAGCGACCAGGCATTTTTAAACACATTCAAGAACAGATTGGCGGTTAAGTAAAATGCGGCTCCCAACAAGACGCCGGGGATTTTCGGTTTCTCTTTCGCCGTGAGAATCAACGTGAGCGGCAGCGCCAGCCCCGCGACACCCAGGATCGACAACAAAATCAATTTGAGCATGATTCAGTCCTCCTTCCTCTTTGAAACCGATGGATCAGCGGGCCCGTCGTGACAATGGAAATCACCGTACCGACGCCCGCGATGCCGCCGACCAGACAGCCCAGCACCGTCAGTGCCAGATCCGCGCCCCAGCGCAGAATCGAATACGATATGCCCAAGCGGGCCTGGGCCGCATGAAGCAGGCTGTCCAATCCGTTCATCCCCAACTGACAGCGGATCAACATCGCCAAGCTGAAGGCGTATACTGTCTGCCCGATAAGGAAGACAAGCAGGCGTCCGGGCAGACTGATTCCGGCGATCAGACCGCCGGTCAGCGCCACTGTGCCGTCAATCGCGAAGCCAGTGACCAGCGCTGAAATCACAGTACCGGCCCCGAAGTAGTTCCGTGCGGTCAGAAACGCCGCCGCAATCAAAACCAGATTATACAGCCGCGACGCCTGACCATAGCTGATATGCAGCTGGCAATGCAGCCCATCCTGAAAAACCGTGACCGTGTCCGAACCGATATTCGCGTTTAAGATCAAGCCGACGCCCACGCCGATGCCCACGCCGGCCAGCGCCGCCAGGACCGCTGTCTTCCATCTCAGGCTAGAGATCCGCTCCATTCGTTTCAATCACCCGCTTATACCAGTCAAAGCTCTTTTTCTTAAACCGTTTCCGGCTGCCTGTGCCGTCGTCGTTTAGATCGACATACACAAACCCATAACGTTTGGACATTTCATTGGTCGTGCAGCTGACAATGTCGATCGGTCCCCATGCGCAGTAAGCGAACACCTCGACGCCGTCGCGGATCGCTTCCTTGATCGCCTTAAGATGCTCGCGCAGATAATCAATCCGGTAATCATCCGCAACCGTTCCTGCTTTCAGCTCATCCAGCGCTCCCAGTCCGTTTTCCGCAATCATCAGCGGCAGCTGGTAGCGGTCATAGTACACGTTGAGCGAATTGCGCAGACCCAGCGGATCAACGCACCAGCCCCAAATCGAAGCCGGAAGCAGCGGGTTGCGGGAGATATCGTTCAGATCGGCCGTGTTGTGAACCGCTGAATTCATTCGCGAGTAATAATAGCTGAACGCCATATAGTCGGCGGTATAGTTGTGAATCAGATCCAGTTCCTCCTGCGTCATCACGATGTTCAGCTGATGATCCTCAAAATACCGCAGCGCATAGCCCGGATACTGTCCGCGGATCCGCACGTCGCCATAGAAAAACTGACTCATCTGATTCTTCTGCAGGGTGCTGAACACATCCTCCGGCGACGCAGTTTCCGGATAGCAGTTATGATCGGAAATCATCATGCCGAGCTTGAATTCCGGATCGATCTCCCGTCCCAGCTTGGTCGCCAGCGAACAGGCGACAAACTGATTGTGAATCGCCTGGTATTTCGCTTCTTCCAGGTTGTCGACCTGATCGCACAGAATACCCAGGGAATTAAACGATTCGACATAAATCAGATTGATCTGATTGATCAAAATCCAATATTTCACCTTTCCCTGATAACGCTCAAAACAAGTCCGGGCAAAGCGGGCGTAAAATTCGATCAGACGTTTATCGCGCCACCCGCCGTATTCCGTCACCAGCTTTAACGGCAGTTCATAATGAAACAGCGTAATGATCGGCTCCATGCCATTGGCTACAATCGTGTCGATCAGGTCGTCGTAGAATTGCAGACCTTCTTCGTTGGGCTGCTCGTCGTCGCCGTTGGGATAGATCCGCGCCCAGTTGATCGAGGTGCGGAAGGCTTTCAGTCCCAGCTGCTTCATCAGCGCCAGATCGTCCTTGTAGGTGTGATAAAAATCAATGCCGCTGCGCTTGGGGAACTGCCAGTCCTCCCTGATCGCTAATAATTCATTTAACCGGGTGCTGGTCATTTCTGAATCCGCATCGCGCTTGCCGCCGCGGACTAAATGGGGATTGTGCCAGTCCACGTCGGGTACGGACAGCCCTTTGCCGCCTTCCTGCCATGCCCCCTCTGCCTGATTGGCTGCAATCGCGCCGCCCCATAAAAAATCGTCTGGAAATCCGTGTTTCATCGCTTCCTCCTTCTTCAAGTTTTTGACTTCTGCGTTTTTACTCTGTATTCTGCTTTCGCAATTCACTTTATTGTTTTACTTCCGTTTTTAATTTTGCATTTTACTTTCACCTTTTGTTTTGTGTATTTCTACCCGCTTTCGTGACGGCCTTTCCGAGGCTTGCTTGTTCAGTCTGAAATAGTCTGACCTGAAATAGTCTGATTGGAAAAGAAGCTGCCTGGAATGCAGGCAGCTGTCTGTCGTTTATGCGTGCCGCAGGAAATACAGTTCGCTGAGCTCTTTGATCAGATCGATCGTCGCCATTGTCGTCATCAAATGATCCTGAGCATGCACGACGATGATCGAAAACTCGGCGTGCATCTGTCCGGCGGCTTCCTCCTGAAGCATCGCGTACTGCGCTTTGTGAGCCTCGTTAATTTTATTTTCCGCTTCTTCCATCTTCGCTTCATAGCCGGCATGATCGTTCTGTTTCGCCGCTTCCAGCGCTTCGTAAGCAGAGCTTTTTGCGTCCCCGGCATACGAGATAATTTCAAAAGCTGTCATTTTGATATCGGTCATGTTTCTGCCTCGTTTCTTTTGTCTTATGCGGATGCGTTGGCGGACGCTTCCAATTCAGCGGCTTCCCCGCTTTCCTGCTCGATGCAGCGTTTTTCATAGATCTTGAAGAACGGATAATAGATCACCCAGTCGATCGCAAACATCACGACGACTAACAGGCAGGAACGCCAGTCCAGCGTCGAGATGAACGCGCCCAGCACGGTCGGCGTTGTCGAGGTCAAAAACAGGAACGAATGATTGACCAGCCCCAGCGAGGTACACAGCCAGCCCAGCAGGATATTGGCCGATGGCGCTAACATGAACGGAATGACCAGAATCGGATTCAGGAAGATCGGCAGGCCGAAGATCACCGGCTCGTTGATATTGAACAGCGATGGAATGATCGCCACCTTGCCGACGGCGCTGAGCTGTTTCGACTTACTCTTGACGCACATTGCGCACAAGGCCAGCGTGGAGCCCGCTCCGCCGATGCAGGAATAATACGCCCAGAACGACTGGGTATAGACGTGCGGCAGAGCATTCAGCGCGGTACCGGCCGCGAAGGCTTCGGCATTGGCGGTCAGCGTGACCAGCTGGAGCGGATCCAGAAGCGGCCCGACGACCGTCGTCGGATGAATGCCGAACGAGAACAACAGGTTTTCAAACGCGGTCAGCACGGTGACGGCGACCGGGTTTTCCACCGCCACGGTAATTAACGTGAAGATGTACTGCCACAGCTCCGGCAGCAGCTTGCCGAAAGCCAGCTGGGAAATCACGCTCAGTGCATAGAAGAGTATCAACGCGTAGACATATGGGAAAATCGTACTGAACGTATTCTCAATGACCTGCGGGACGCTGGGCGGCATGTGAATCGTCCAGCCCTTCTCAATCGAAATCCGCATGATTTCCACCGATCCCAGAGCGACCAGACAGGCGACCAGAATGCCGACGGAGCCTAAATAGGCAATCGACATCGCGCCGGAAATAACCGGTGAGGCGATCAACAGATATATCGAGGTTGCGCACACCGCGAAATTGACGGCGTTCTTTTTATAATGCTCGGCCAGCGAATACGCTACGGTGAAACAGATGAAAATCGAGATGATGCCCAGCGTCGCTCCATACGGCGCATAACAGATGTCCTTGAAGTTCGTCGACATCTGGAACCAGGCGTTCATGAAGGCGTCAAAGAAACCGACGCCGGTCGCGTAGCCTTCCTGCCACGGACACTTGTAGATTAAGAAAGCAATGCCGCCGACAAACGTAAACGGCAGCGCGCTGACGACGCCGTCGCGCAGCGCCAGAAAGTGCGGTTCGGTTCCGAAGAAGGTCGCCATCGGCATACATAATTCTTCAAACCGGTCGAGGAATTTCTTTTTTTCGTGCTGTTGTTTCGCCATGGAATAAAGTCCCCCTTTTCCCTTTTATTTTTGTTTTGCCTGTTCGCAGCGGCGAATCTGATCCAGAATCGCCTTGCCATTGCAGCGGCCGAAGTCTGCCGGTTCAATGTTCATGACCGTTAAGCCCTCATACGGCTCGGCCAGACTCTGCACCGTTTTGATCTGATAGCGGATCTGCGGCGCCAGCAGGACATAGTCATATTTCCCCATGACCTTCTTCGCCTCCGACAGCGACTTTGCTTCGATTGTCCACGGTTCGTCGCTTGTCAGGTTTTCTTTCATTTTCTGCAAGACGACGCTGGTGCTGGAACCGCAGGCGCAGACCAGTAAAATGTTCATTGCATTACCCTCCTCTTGGCTTCTGATTTATTTATACCACCGGAAAGAAAACGGTGCAGGAAAGGAGTTCCCTATCGAAAAGGTAAACTTTATTTGAAGAATTTACCTTTGTGTTAAAGAAGATAAAGGCAATTTCAAATTTTATAATTGTTTATAATGAAAAAGAAAAGAGGGGCGTTTTATGTACGAAAAAGACCGGCTGATTCTGCTTCAGAAGCTGATGGCTTCCTCGGAACCGCTGTCCAGCTCGGCGCTGGCTTTTACGCTGAACGTCAGCGTCAAGACATTGTTGAAATACATCAATCAGCTCAAGGATGAATTGATGGAAAACGGGGCTGATATTTTAATCAAGCGCGGATCAGGATCGGTGTTGATCGTCTACGATCCGGATAAATTCAATCATTATGTCCAGTCTTTAAGCGTGGGGGAAGTCAATGACGTCGGCTCTCCGGAAAACCGCAAAAAATATCTGCTTGCCCGGCTGATCACAGAAAATGAATATCTCAATTTATACGATCTGGCCGATGAAATTTATATTTCTCCTTCCTCGCTGCGCAAGGATCTTAAGGAGCTGAAGCCGACGCTGGAACGCTATCATCTGACACTGCAGCACAGTCACAGCAACGGCTATCGGATCACCGGCAAGGAAAAGGATATCCGCCGATGTCTGTCCAAGGAAGCGTCGATCAGCGGAATCATCGACTTTCTGCCGCAGGAGACCAGTTACAAATCGAAGCAGCTGAGCCTGATTCAGCACGTCATCGCGGAATCACTGATGAACGCGAACATTTCGATCACCGCCGATTCCTGCAGCGCGCTGTCGCTGCATATTCTGATCGCGATCAACCGCGTGGAAACCAACAATATCATCAATCAGGAAGTCAGCGAAGCCATGCGGCAGTCGCTGGAATACAAAACAGCGATTGATATCAACCGCTCGATCGAGGAAATTTTCCATGTGTCGCTGCCGGAAGCGGAGCTGTGTTATTTTGCCTTCCATATCAACGGGAAAAAGAAAATCAACGCCGATCATGGAAGTCTGGGTGAGGATCTGCCGCAGGACGCCGTTGTTTTTTATAATTTATTTCTGCGCAATATCTTGAAGCTGTCCAAAATCGATTTGTTTGAGGATAAGGATCTGCGGGCGAATCTCTTAACGCACATCGTGCCGTTTCTGCACCGGCTGGAAAATAACATGCAGGTCACGCAGTCGAATCTGTCGTCGATCCGCGACGAGTTTCCGTTCGCCAACGAGCTGGCGGTCTGCGGCCTGTCGTTTATTCCCAGAAAATATGGCATCGCCGTGTCCGAGGAAGAAATCATGTACTTCACGCTGCACATCGCGCTGGCTCTGGAGCGGGGCCCGGAAGCGCGGGTAAAAGTGAATATCGCCGTGATCTCCAACGATATTTCCAGTTTGTTTAAGCTGATCGCTTACCGGCTAAACAAAACGCTGGCGGATTTTATCAATCTGGTCAAGCTGTTCGATGCGAAATCGCTGGATGCAGAGGAACTGAAAAAGTTCGACGTGATTCTTAATGCCACGGAAATGAATCTGCGTTTCGATAAACCGACGTTAAAAATCCAGCCAAGTCTTTCGGAGAATGATCTGCATATCCTGCGCCTGCTGCTGAACAATCTGAATGAGAAGTTTCATCTGGACAAACTGATCCGTCCCGAGCTGTATCTGGAAATCAGCGCTTCTTCACGGCAGGAAGCCTTGATGAAACAAATTGAACACATTCGAAAAAGTTTGCCGCTGCCTGCGAATTTCTATGATTCCGTCGCCGCCCGGGAGCGCATGGGGACAACCGAATATAATAATAAAATTGCGATTCCGCATCCGTTAAACCCGGAACAGCTGCCGAATTTTATCTCCATCTGCAAGCTGAAAAAACCGGTGACGTGGAATGCGAAACCGGTTCAGATTATTTTCTTGGTCTGTATCAATGAGAATCAGGCATTGACACGGATTTTCTTTGATAAAATCTCCAAAATTATTCAAAATAGTCATCTGGCTTTTGAATTGTTGGAAACGAGAAATTATGATGAATTCATGGCAAAGTTCAGTCAGTTCTAAAGGAGGGATTTGATGTTTACTGCATTTCCCAGCTGTCAGTTTCAGGCTGCCCATCCGCAAACTGCCGCTGAAATAAGGGATTATCTTCAATGTCGCTGGAACGCTGAAACGACGGGCTGCTGCCGGAGTGAGGGATTGAAGTTTCAGTCCGGCGATACCCTGATCACGGTTTGTCTCAGCTGCACAGCGATTCTTAAAGAACGATTTCCTTCTTGTTCAGTCATAACACTTTATGACTTGTTGGAGCAGGATTGTGAGTTTCTCTGGCCTGATGTGCACGGACAGGTCATCACGCTGCAGGACTGCGCCCGGGCAGATGTCCCTCTGCGCCGTCAGGTTCGCAGCTTGCTGGCGAGAATGAATTATACCGTGCATGAAATGGGTGAGACAGCGCCGCCCACCTGCGGCACCCTTTTGATGAATCCGATCAGCGAGCGAAATCTGCAAAGCGCCCCGACTTACTTCAAAGCGCTGCAGGCTCAGGTTAAAATTCTGGATTTTGCCAAGCAGCAAAAGCTTTTGCAAGCTCAGGCTGGTTACTATCCTGACAAACGAGTGGTCGCCTATTGCAACAGCTGTTATCAGGCGCTGGGTTCTTTGGATATCGAGCGTTTCCATCTGTTAGATCTTATTTTTATGAAAGACTGATCTATAAATGAATCCAAACTTTGAACCTTTTTACTGCGATCAGAAAGCGTATATCCCTGTGTCGTCATGATATTCTTCAGCTCATTTTCAATTTATTTGCGAATTTCCATCCTTTGTTTGTCATATACAAAAGCGGAATGATGAGAAATAGAGGCATCTGCGGCTATCCCGGAGGCGATCTCAAAAACATTGCGGCCGGCACGACTGTTTCAAGATTGACCGCAACGGAGTAATTTTTACGAATATCAGTTATCAAACCTCGCTTTTTATCTGTATAAAGCAGCGTGTCGGCAATCCGAATCTATGTATTAAATCAGCTGCACTCTCACGTCAGAAACATCCCATTTTGAGAAGCTGTACATCGTAATTCATAGACTCATCACTTTTTCCAAATTAACATGATCTACCTTAATCCCCATGTATTATCGTGAATATTTAAAATAGTTAGTTAAGCCTGCGATCGAATAACGAATGAAACAATCTTTTTGCCTTTCTTGAATTAATTTCAGCGTTGATCTGCTTTTATTCCAACTCAATAAAATAACACAAAAAAATCCTCTGCTCCCTAGAGGAACAAAGGATTGATAATTCATTGTTCTAAATTAGCGCTGAACACGTCCAGAGCCGTCACCGCCTGCCAGCGCTTCGACTTCCTCGGCGCTGACCAGATTGAAATCGCCGTTGATCGTGTGCTTCAACGCCGAAGCCGCAACCGCGAATTCCAGAGCTTCACCCTGCGTCTTCTTGGTTAACAGGCCGTGAATCAGACCGCCGGAGAACGAATCGCCGCCGCCGACCCGGTCAACAATCGGATTGATCTCATACCGCTTGGACTGATAGAATTCCTCGCCGTCATAAATCAACGCCGACCAGCCGTTATGCGTGGCGGAGAAGCTTTCGCGCAGCGTTGTGCAGACCGTCTTGAAACCGAACTGGACGCGCATCTGCTCAAAGATTGTCTTGTAGCCGTTCAGATCCAGCTTGCCGCTGGAAACATCCGTTCCTTCCGGCTTAAAGCCCAGGCACAGCTCCGCATCTTCTTCATTGCCGATGCAGACATCGACATACTGCATCAGATCCTTCATGACCGCCTGCGCTTCGGCTGGTGTCCACAGCTTTTTACGATAGTTTAAATCGCAGGAAACAGTAACGCCGTGCTTCTTCGCCGCAATGCAGGCCGCTTTGGTCAAAGCCGCGCCGTTGGCGCTGATCGCCGGCGTGATGCCCGACCAGTGGAACCAATCGGCCCCCTCCATGATCGTATCGAAATCGAAATCATCGACCGAAGCCTCGGCAATCGAGGAACCCGCACGATCATAAATAACCTTGGAAGCCCGCATTGAAGCTCCGGTTTCCAGATAATAGATGCCTACCCGATTACCGCCGCGGGCGATGTAGTCGGTATGCACGCCATACCGGCGCAGTGCGTTGACCGCCGACTGACCGATTTCATGCTTCGGCAGCTTGGTGACATAATACGCGTCATGACCATAATTAGCCAAAGAAACCGCGACGTTCGCTTCGCCGCCGCCGTAAACGACGTCAAAGGAATCAGATTGAACAAAACGAGTATTGCCCGGCGTGGACAAACGAAGCATGATTTCGCCTAATGTAATGATTTTCATAATTGAGATTTACCCCTTTCCTTATGCCGCATTTTTCAGATGAATCGCAAAGCCGCCGATTTCACCTTCAAAGTAAGCAAATTTCAGATGCCCCCTGGCATCGAACTGTTTCGTTTCTTCAACGAATTTATAACCCCGTGCTTCAAAGTAACGGACAGCGCGATCCACAGAATTCACGGTATAACAGATATGCCCATGCGTTCCGCGGCCGTTTTCATTCATCACTTCCACGGTCTCGCCCGCAAAGAAGCTCTTGGATGTGGCGCGGACATCGCACTGAAGCAGACCTGCCATTTCGTTCGCAATCCCTTCAGAGGTTGACGGCGTAGCGTTGATGCCGACATGATCCAGCTTCAGACCCAGCATCGTCTTAACTGCGTTCTGCGTCAGTTCCTTAATCTTATCGAATTCACCGTTGGCAATCAGCTTGGAATCGATCATCCAGGTGCCGCCGCAGGCCACGATCCGGTCGTAAGCCAGGTATTCGCAGATATTATTTTCCTTAATTCCGCCGGTCGGCATGAAGTTGACGTTCACATACGGAGCCGCCAGCGCCTTAATCATTTTCAGGCCGCCTAACGGCTCAGCCGGGAAGAATTTCACCGTGGTTAAGCCAAATGACAACGCTGCTTCAATATCGCTGGCATTCGCGCAGCCTGGCAGAATCATGATGTTTTTAGACTGGCAGTAACGGACGATCTCCGGATTCAGTCCCGGCGAAACGATGAACTTCGCTCCCGCTTCGATCGCATCGTCGACCTGCTTGGTCGTCAGAACGGTGCCTGCACCCAGGATCATTTCCGGGAACTTTTCATTGATGATCTGCATCGCCTGCCTGGCATGTTCAGTACGGAACGTCACCTCGGCGACAGGCAGACCACCCTCGCACAACGCCCTGGCCAGCGGTTCAGCATCCTCGATCCGGTCGATTTTGATGACCGGCACAATGCCGATCCGGCTGATTTTTTCTAAAATTGCATCCATGATTTCCACTCCTTTTTTTTATGAGTTGATACACTTCTAGTATACATGCTTTCCCCGGTTTGTAAAGAGATGTTCTAAATTTTTTTTAGATATTTAGTAATATGCTAAAAATATTTTAGGTTTCATCCGGACTATCTTGACATTTATCCACTCCTCTGAAACAATATTCATTAGAGAAAAAGGAGGAATTCGCAGGTGAATTCGATCGAAGAACAACGTCTGCTTTTTTCCCAGATTCTGGATCTGCTGGAACATCATTTCGGACCGCAATGCGAAATCGTGCTGCATGACAACACGAAGGATTATGCGCATACGATCATTGATATCCGCAACGGCCAGATCAGCGGAAGAAAGATTGGCGACGGCGGCGGCGCCTGGGGACTGGAGGTTCTCTCCAGCGAACAAACCGACACTCACCGCTATAATAAAGTCATGGTGACCGACGATGGCCGGATCATCCGCAACAGCTCAATTTTCTTTCAGGACAGCGAAGGGAAGAATATCGGTTCACTGTGTCTGAATACCGACATCACGCCGCTGGTGGAAGCTCGAAAAAATCTGGACGCATTTACCCTGCTTCCGCAGGAAGAAAAAAAGATCGGCGAGGAACCGTTTACCAACGACGTCAATCAGATTCTGGAGCTGCTTCTGCAGGAATGCCGCAAGCGCATGGACAAGCCTGCCAGGGAAATGAATAAGGAAGAAAAGATGGAAATCGTTCGATTCCTTGATCACAAGGGCGCTTTCCTGATCACAAAGAGCGGTGATAAGATCTGCGCCTTCCTCGATATTTCCAAGTTTACACTTTACAGCTATCTGGATACCATCCGCAAGGAAGATAAGGAATGAATCCCACGCTGCGCAGTGCCGGATTGACCGGCCTGAAGTGCCTTAACGAAGCGGGTTATGAAGCCTGGTGGGTGGGTGGCTGCGTTCGCGACGCATTGTTGGAACGGCCGGTGCAGGATATCGACGTAACGACCTCCGCTTTGCCTGAACAGACGATCGCCTGCTTCCGCAATGCGGGATACCTGGTGATTCCGACGGGATTGAAGCACGGCACAGTGACGGTCATGATTCACGATTTTCCGATCGAAGTCACGACTTACCGATCTGATGCCGGCTGCCACGATCACCGGCATCCCGAATCCGTTCACTTTTCACGATCTTTACAGGAAGACTGCGCGCGGCGGGATTTTACGATCAACGCGCTGTGCTGGCATCCGGATCTCGGACTGCGGGATTATTTCGATGGCCAGCAAGACCTGAAAAACAAAATCATTGCCTGCATTGGCGATCCGGTGCAGCGGTTTGACGAAGATGCGCTGCGGATTCTCAGGGCGCTGCGGTTCGCTTCCACCCTGGGATTTACAATCCATCCTGACACACGTTCCGCGCTCTTTCATCAGAAAGAACTGCTGCGGGTGTTGTCTGCCGAGCGCATTGCCCGGGAAATGGAAAAGATGGTCGTCGGACTTCGCTGGCCGGAAATCTTCGCCGGCAATCATGAAATTCTCACGGTTCTGTTTCCTCAGCTTCCCGCCCTGCAATCACCGCAGGCGATTCAAAAAGCGTTCGACGCATTCCGATTCTGTCCGCCGGTGACGCTGCCCCGGCTGGCCTGTTTCTTTCTGGAATTGCCGCAAGCGCCGTTGACCTATTGCATTGATCAGGCTCAGCATTGGGCTGGGCAGCTGAGGTTTTCCAATCGAAACAAAAAAAATCTGATCCAACTTGTCCAATATCAAAATCGCCCGCTTCCTCAGGATCGCATTGGTTTGCGGCTTCTGATCAGCGAACTTCCGGATTTGGTCGTGGAATGGATCCAGCTTCAACAGGGCTTAAACCGGCTTACACCGCAACAAGCCGCTCGCCTGATCGCCGCCAGTGAAGAAATTCGCGGCCAGGACTGCCTGACCCTCAAACAACTGGCGGTCAACGGCGCTGACTTGATCGCCGCCGGCTGTCCCCGCCCCCAGATCTCCGCACTTTTAACGCAAACGCTGAAAGCGGTGATGGAAGATCAGATTCCGAATCAAAAAGAAGCACTTCTGAGCTTTGTCCATCAACAACGAAAGCCGGAACACCCCGAGTAAACACTCTGGGCTCCGGCTTTTTTTGTCTTCTTCATGATTTTTGAAAACCGACTTTTTTTCTGACTCCCGTTAATTCCAGTTGGTCGTGAAATATCCGTTTTCCTGAATGAACTCCAGCGTGCGCCACATTTCCACCGCGCGGGTTAATCCTTGTTCGTAATCCGGCAGCGGCCAGCGGAAGAACTCAAAGGTCGCAGTGCCTGGATAATTGATCGCATTGAGCGCTTCAATAACTTCAATCCAGTTCACCGTACCAAAACCGATCGGCAGATGCTGATCCTTTTTCCCGTTGTTGTCATGCAGATGCACTTCGTACAGCTTCTTTCCCATGCGCTGGATCGTGGCCGGGATATCCACGCCGTCCACATTCGCGTGGCCGACGTCCAGACAGAAACCGACATTCTCCAAATTCACTTCTTCCACCAGCGCAATCAATTCGTCGATCTGACTGTAAAAACGCCCGCCATAGATATTCTCGATTGCCAGCCTAATCCCTTTTTCCGCAGCCCGCTGGCCAAACCAGCGCAGGTTTTCCACAACCCGCCGGTTCGTTTCTTCTGCACCCCATTTTTCTAACGAAGCTTGATGAACGATTTTATTTTTCTTAAATCCCCCGTCTGAAAAAGTCCCCGGATGCACAACGAACACCCCCGGTTCCAAAACACTGTAAATATCCAGACTTTTCTGCATATAATGACGGACCCGTTTCTGTTCAGGATCGTCCTCATCCAACACGGAACCGACAAAATGATAAGACGACACCTTCATCCCTTTTTGGACAGCCAGCGCATGAATCTGATCGGCAAATTCCTGATCTTCGGCATCCTTTTCCGGATACACCTCCTGATCCCAATAGGTATTGAACGTATGAATGCCTAATTTCAACGCCATTTCCATGAGCGTGTCCGCCTTGTTGAGATCCAGCTTGCCCTCGGCGTTGACAAAATCAAAGTGCAGTGAACATTCCCGCATGTTTCCCTCCTGTTTCCGCTCTCTGTAAGCAGAACCTTTCTGTTTTTATTATACGGCCAATCTTGTCAGGAAACAAGCAAACACCCCCGATGTCTGACAAGCCGCATCTTCGTCATTTTCCTTTTTTGATCCTGATCTTCATTCTTACCAACACTAAAAAAAGAAGTCTTCCAGAAGAGGAAAACTTCCAATGAGCTTCGATTCGCAGCGTTTATTTTTTTTCGTTTTGAAATTGAAACCGGTTGAGCAGCTGCTGGAAAAGCAAAACTTCAGCGTCTGAAAAACTGTCCATACATTGCATACAATATTTTCTGAATTCCGACTGAATAAGATCCGAAGCGGTTTTCCCTCTCTCCGTCAGGAAGATGTTCATTACTCGGCGGTCTTTATCGTTGCCGATTCGCATCACCAGATCCTCACTCTCCATTTCTGAAATGATTTCTGAAATTGTAGAGCGCTTACTGGCGGAAATGACCGCAATTTCCTGCTGATTAATTCCATTGTGGTCAGACAACAGATGCAGGATTTTTAGATGGGATAACTTGAGATTCAAAACTTTAAGCGTATCGGATTTTACTTCATAAAACTGTTTGATTAAATCTGAAAACATAATAAACGCTTTGGTGTCCAAATTCACAACGTCCCGAATTTGATTCATGAACTCACTCCTTTCTTTTTTCTTATTATAAATCAAAAGTCCAGTTAAACGTTACAATTTTACCGAATTCAATGTGAATTAAACGTTTTACTTCACATTTCACGCTGATTAAAAAGAAAAGAACGAAGCGTTTCGTTCTTTTATCCGTCATTGTGAGTGAGTTCAATTACGGGAATTTCAACCGGATTGAAGATTCGCGGCAGATACCATCGCCGGCATAATCCCCGGGAAACGATTAAATCCGAGTTCTGTTCCTGATACAAACCGCCTGCCCGCTTCGGGAACCAGCCTTGCCGGGGCGCAAACAAACCGTTGATCAAACCGGGAATTCGAACCTGTCCGCCATGGGCATGGCCGGACACGATCAGATCAAACCCGAACTGCGCGTAGATCGGCGAACGTTCCGGCCGGTGCGCTAAGAGTATCGTATATTCCGGGCAGGTCTGCACCGAACCCAGCGCCTTCATCAGTTCAATTTCCTCTTGTGAATCCCGATCAATATACGCATATTTGCGGGGATCGTCAATTCCGCACAACGTGAATCGTGTTCCGCGGATCGTGATGGTTTCTTTCCTGCTGTCCAAAACGGTAATTCCCGCCTGACGCACCCGTGCTTTGACCTCCGGGAGCGTGATCAGAGTATCAATATTTTCATGGTTGCCTGTGCAATAATAACACGGCGCTATCGCCGCAGCCTGATCAAGAAATAATTCCGCGCCCCGCAGCGGTTTGATATCGTCGATGATATCTCCCGGCATGAGAATGAGATCGCACCGGGATTGCCGCAGCTTGTCCAGCAGCCGCTTTTGATTCGGTCCGTAGACCGTGCTGTGCAGATCGGAGACGACCGCCAGTCTGACCGGCGTTTTGATCTTCGGACTGGACAGTGTATAGGATCGTAATTGAATTGGAAAACTGATGAGCCAGCCAATCAACAGATAGGCGGCGATCAGGCCGAAAAAGAGAAGGGCCAGCTTCATCGCCAGCCTCCCTCAGTAACCCTGATGGTATAGTAAACCGGTTGTTTCATTGTGATTCTCCTTTTATGTTGGATTCGCGTTGGCCTTAAAAACACGGCGGCGATTTGCTTTTTAATAATCGCCCATCGCGATCATTCCGTCAATCACCTTCTGAACACCGGCGATGTTGGCGGCCGTCACATAATCCTTCGGATCCAGCGCATACTGCCGGATTGCCTCCTGGCATTGCTTATGAATAGAGATCATAATCCCGCGCAGCTTGTCGTCGACTTCTTCAAACGACCAGGCCAGACGCATGCTGTTCTGGCTCATTTCCAACGCGGAAGTCGCAACGCCGCCGGCGTTGGACGCCTTACCCGGGGAGAACAGGATTCCCTGCTGACGAAACAAAGCGATCGCTTCGTTATCGTTCGGCATGTTCGCGCCCTCGGCAACGAGTTGGCAGCCCGCTTCGATTAAGCGCCGGGCACGTTCCTTGTTGATCTCGTTCTGTGTCGCGCATGGGAAAGCCAGATCAACCTTCAGGTTGGCGTCATAGACCGAACCTTCATGATATTCGCCATGGCCCGCCATTTCCGGATATGCCGAAAGCGAGGTGCGCAGCTGTTCCTTGATTTTCTTCACCGTATTCAGATCCAGCTGTTCATCGACGATATAGCCTTTGGAATCGCTCATCGCGATGACCTGAATTCCATTCTGCAGCGCTTTTTCCGCGGCATAGATCGCGACGTTGCCGCTGCCGCTGACAATCGCTTTCTTCCCCTGCGGATCCATCTGCGCCGCTTTCATCATTTCCAAGACGAAGTAGATCAACCCGTAGCCGGTCGCCTCCTTGCGTGCCAGACTGCCGCCATAGCCTACGCCCTTGCCGGTTAGCACACCGCGCTCGCTGACACCTTTTAAACGCCGGTACTGACCGTATAAATAACCGATTTCCCGTGCGCCGACGCCCATATCGCCCGCTGGCACGTCGACATCCGGTCCGATATGCTTGGACAATTCAATCATAAAGCTCTGACAGAAGCGCATTACTTCCGCGTCGCTCTTCCCTTTCGGATCGAAATCGCTGCCGCCCTTGCCGCCGCCGATCGGCAGCGTCGTCAGCGCATTCTTGAAGATCTGTTCAAACGCCAGGAATTTCATCATGCCCAGCGTGACCGCCGGATGAAACCGCAGACCGCCTTTATAAGGGCCCAAGACGCTGCTGTACTGGACGCGGTAGCCGCGGTTGACATGCATCTGGCCCTGGTCGTCTGTCCACGGTACTTTAAACTGGATGATCCGCTCCGGCTCCGTCAAGCGTTCCAGAATCGCCATTTTCTCATATTCCGGATGATGATCAAAAATCAGGCTGACCGACGTCAGCACTTCTTCCACCGCCTGCAGAAACTCGGGCTGCGAGGCGTCTTTTTGTTTCAGCTGATGTAAAACACGTTCACAATATGAATTCATTGTTATCCCACCTTTTTTATTATGATATGCTACTCGGCCTGAAAATTCAATGAAAAAAAGAGGGACATTCCTTTCGGATATTCCCTCTCTCGTTCATTTTAGACCGCCGGTTCAGCGTGGTTGCCGAGCATTTCTTCCGGAAGCTTGACATCTTCTTCCAGATCGACGGAACGTTCTTCCCGTTCCTCGCGCAGCTCCGCTGCCCGTTCTTCGATCAGGTGCGTCGTTTCACGCTCGAATTTTGAGCCGGTTCCCGCTGGGATCAGCTTGCCGATGATAACGTTTTCCTTCAGACCGATCAGATGGTCGACCTTGCCCTTGATCGCCGCTTCGGTCAGGACCTTGGTGGTTTCCTGGAAGGATGCCGCGGACAGGAAGGAATCGGTTTCGACAGATGCTTTTGAGATACCCAGCAGCGTCGGACCAAAGACCGCCGGATGCTTGCCCGCTAACAGACAAGCGCGGTTGATGCCGGTGATGTTGTTCAGGGACAGCGTCTGACCTGCGCTTAAGCCGGTGTCGCCGCCGTCGATGACAATGATCTTCCGCAGCATCTGCCGGATCATGACTTCGATGTGCTTATCGGAAATTTCGATACCCTGAGAAGCGTAAACCTTCTTGACTTCCTTCAGGATATAGTTTTGAACTTCCATGACGCCTGCGACTTCCAGCAGTTCCTTCGGGTTAACCTGACCTTCGGTCAGCTTATCGCCCGCAACGACCTGGGACCCGACTTTCAGCCAGGAACGGATCGTCTGCGTCAGATCGCATTTGTGTTCGATGCTTTCCTTTTCGTTGGTGACCACGATGCGCATGCCGCTCTTGTTTTCCAGTTCGCTGATCTCGGTGATCTCACCGTCGATCTTGGACAGGACTGCGACATGTTTCGGGCAGCGGGCTTCAAACAATTCTTCGACTCGCGGCAGACCCTGCGTGATATCGCCGTCGTTACCGGAAGCGACGCCGCCGGTATGGAACGTACGCATGGTCAGCTGTGTGCCCGGTTCACCAATGGACTGCGCGGCCATGATGCCGATCGCTTCGCCGGCTTCCGCCAGTTTGCCAGTCGCCATGTTGCGGCCATAGCACTTGCGGCAGACGCCGTTGACGCTTTCGCAGGTGAACGTATTGCGGATATAAGCCTTGGTGACGCCGGCATTGACCACCTTCTGCGCCATCGCTTCATCCATGTAGGTATCCGCTTCAACCAGAATTTCGCCGGTGTTCGGATCGACGATCGCATCCTGGCTGTAACGGCCGATTAAGCGTTCAGCCAGCGGTTCAAGGATCGTGTTGGTCTTGCGGTCAACAATATCCTCAACCAGATAGCCGCGGTCGGTTCCGCAGTCTTCCTCAATGATGACGACATCCTGAGCTACGTCGACCAGACGACGGGTCAGGTAACCCGATTCAGCCGTCTTCAGGGCGGTATCGGTCAGACCTTTCCGCACGCCGTGAGTGGAGATAAAGAACTCGGACACATTCAGACCTTCACGGAAGGAAGAGTAAATCGGAACTTCGATGATCGAAGGCTGGTATTCTTTCTTGGACTTCGACTGTGTCGGACGGGCCATCAGACCACGCATGCCGCACAGCTGAGTAAAGTGGGATTTGTTGCCTCGCGCTCCGGAAACCGCCATCATGTTGATCGGGTTCTTACGCGGCAGGGATTTCATAACGGCATCGCCGATTTCATCCTTGATATCCGCCCACAGCTTCGAGAAGTGGCGTTCCCATTCCGGCGGCGTCAGCATGCCTCGTTTCAGCAGCTTATCCAGCTTATCAGCCTGAGCACGGCCTTCTTCAACATATTTCTGTTTGTTCGGAACGACGTTGATATCCGCCAGAGATACGGTCATGCCCGCAACTGTGGAATATTCAAAGCCAAGATCCTTGATGTTATCCATGATATCGGAAGTGCCTTCCGTTCTGTACCGGTTGAACACTTCGGCGATGACATTGGACAAATCCTTCTTCTTGAATTCCGGATTCAGCGGCATTGCGGCGATCGCTTCCTTGATGTTCGTGCCTAACGGCAGGAAGAACTTATCCGGCGTCGCCTGTAAGCTTGCCTTGTTGACATCGTTGATATATGGGAAGTCTGCCGGGAACATTTCGTTGAAAATGACCTTGCCGACCGTCGTTACCAGGTACGAATGGTTCTGCTTCTCCGTGAAGCAGCTCTTATGCAGCGCGTATCCCGGCAGGGCAATGCGGGTATGCAGATGCACCTGCTTGCTCTGATACGCGATTAAGACTTCGTTGGTGTCCTTGAAGACATGGCCTTCGTTGGTGCCGAACCGGCGCCACATTTCAGCCGCTTCATGATCGCCCAGAGAATCCAGGAAATCTGCCTTCGTGAAGAATTCGTCCGCCGTTTCTTCCATGTTCAGATAGAAGTTGCCCAGAACCATGTCCTGACCCGGCGTAACGATCGGCTTACCATCCTTCGGACCCAGAATGTTGTTGGAACCGAGCATCAGGATTTCCGCTTCGGCACGGGCTTCTTCGGACAGCGGCAGATGGACAGCCATCTGGTCGCCGTCAAAGTCGGCGTTGAACGCGGTACAGACTAATGGATGCAGACGGATCGCACGGCCTTCGACCAGCTTCGGCTTAAACGCCTGAATGCCCAGACGATGCAGCGTCGGCGCACGGTTCAGGAAGACCGGATGATTGTCGATCACCTGTTCCACGACGTCCCAGACGCGCGGATCCTGGCGGTCGATCAGCTTTTCAGCCGTTTTCGGATTGCCGGCGATGCCCTGATTGACAATTTCATTGATGACAAACGGCTTGTACAGCTGAATTGCCATTTCGCGCGGAATTCCGCACTGATACATCTTCAGATCCGGTCCGACCGCGATAACGGAACGGCCGGAGAAGTCGACACGCTTACCTAACAGGTTCTGACGGAAACGTCCCTGCTTACCCTTTAAGGAATGCGACAGGGATTTCAGCGCCCGTCCGCCCGCGCCGGTGATCGGCTTGGAACGGCGGCCGTTGTCGATCAAAGCGTCGACCGCTTCCTGCAGCATACGTTTTTCGTTCTGGACGATGATCGCCGGAGTTCCCAACTCCAGCAGCTTCTTCAAACGATTGTTCCGGGTGATGACACGGCGGTACAGATCGTTCAAATCGGAGGTCGCGAAGCGGCCGCCGTCCAGCTGCAGCATCGGCCGTAAATCCGGCGGAATGACCGGCAATACGGTCAGAACCATCCATTCCGGCTTGTTGTCGGAATGACGGAACGCGTCGATGGTTTCCAAGCGCTTGATCAATTTCTTGCGCTTGTCGCCGTTCGCGTTTTCCAGTTCTTTAATGACAATCTCGTGTTCTTTCTCAATATCGACCTTTTCCAACAAGGTCTTGACCGCTTCCGCGCCGGTCTGGGCAACAAAGCTGCCCGGACCATACAGTGCGGTGTTCTCACGGTATTCTTTTTCTGACAGGATCTGTTTGACAGCCAGCGGCGTATCCATCGGATCGGTAACGACCCAGGATACGAAGTAAACGACTTCTTCCAGCGCCTTCGGCGTGATGTTGAGCAGCAGGCTCATGCGGCTTGGAATGCCGCGCAGATACCAGATGTGCGCAACCGGAGCTGCCAGTTCAATGTGACCCATCCGTTCGCGGCGGACGGAACTCTTGGTGATTTCTACGCCGCAGCGGTCACAGATTACGCCTTTATAGCGTACTTTCTTGTATTTTCCGCAATAACATTCCCAGTCTTTGGAAGGACCGAAAATCCGTTCGCAGAATAAGCCGTCCCGTTCTGGTTTTTGAGAACGGTAGTTAATCGTTTCCGGCTTTTTGACTTCGCCATAGGACCATTCGCGGATTCGTTCCGGGGATGCCAGACCGACCTGAATGGCGGCAAATTTATTGACACTCATCGCTTACGCCTCCTTTACTCAACGTCTTCGTCATCAAATCCGATTACAGCCGCTTCTTCCGGCAGATCCTCCTCGTCGATGACCTGGGCCGGAATCTCTGCCGAGGTTTCGGATACGACGTTCTCCAGGGCTGCAACTTCGTTAATCTCGTCCGCTTCCATCTTCTTCATATCGACTTCCAGACCTTCTTCATCCAGCATCTTGACGTCGATCGCCAGCGCCTGCAGCTCATGCTTTAAGACGCGGAACGATTCAGGAATGCCCGGTTCCGGCAGATCCTTGCCCTTGATGATGGCTTCGTAGGTCTTGGTGCGTCCAACGATATCGTCAGACTTCACGGTCAGGATTTCCTGCAGCGTATGCGCGGCGCCGTAAGCTTCCAGCGCCCAGACTTCCATTTCACCGAAACGCTGGCCGCCGTTCTGCGCCTTACCGCCTAACGGCTGCTGCGTGACTAAGCTGTATGGGCCGGTTGCACGGGCGTGCAGTTTATCGTCGACCATGTGCGCCAGCTTGATCATGTACATGACGCCGACAGAGATCCGTTCATCGTACGGCTCGCCGGTCTTGCCATCGTGCAGCACAAGCTTGCCATCCGGCGAGGTCTGCGCTTCTTCCATGATCGCTTTCAATTCGTCATTGGAAATACCGTCGAAGACCGGTGTCGCAAACTTCACGCCTAACGTCTTCGCGGCCATGCCCAGATGGATTTCCAGAACCTGTCCGATATTCATACGAGATGGAACGCCGAATGGGTTCAGCATGATGTCGATTGGTGTGCCATCCGGCAGATACGGCATATCCTCGATCGGCAGGATCTTGGAGATAACGCCCTTGTTGCCATGACGGCCGGCCATTTTATCACCTTCAGAAATCTTACGTTTCTGAACGATATAGACTTTAACGACTTCATTGACTCCCGGCGGCAGATCGTGACCCTCGTTGCGCTTGAAAATGCGGATCGAATGGACGATGCCGGCGCCGCCATGCGGAACTTTCAGCGAATTGTCGCGGACTTCTCTGGACTTTTCGCCGAAGATCGCCAGTAACAGCTTTTCTTCCGGGGAGATTTCGCTCTGGCCCTTCGGGGTAACCTTACCGACCAGGATGTCGCCTTCCTTGACTTCCGCGCCGATCATGACGATGCCGCGGCCGTCGAGGTGACGGCAGGCATTTTCACTGACGTTTGGAATATCGCGGGTAATTTCTTCAGGTCCCAGCTTCGTTTCGCGGCATTCAATGTCATATTCCTCAATATGAATAGAAGTGTAGACATCGTCGCGGACCATCCGCTCGGACATGATGATCGCGTCTTCGTAGTTGTAACCGTGCCAGGTCATGAACGCGATCGTCACGTTCTGGCCTAACGCCAGCTCGCCTTTTTCCATCGAAGGACCATCGGCCAGAATATCGCCGCGTTCCACGCGTTCGCCATGCTTGACGATCGGCCGCTGGTTGATGCAGGTGCCGGCGTTGGAACGGCGGAATTTCTGCAGCTCGTAAACGCGCTGTTCGCCTTCATCTTCCGTAACGACGATCTTATTGGCATCGACATAGGTGACGACCCCGTTGCCGGTGCAGATGCACGCGCTGCCGGAGTCCCGCGCTATGCGGTGCTCCATGCCGGTTCCGACATATGGAGAATGCGGATTCAGCAGCGGTACGGCCTGACGCTGCATGTTCGCGCCCATCAGGGCACGGGAAGCATCGTCATTTTCCAGGAATGGAATACATGCGGTCGCAACCGAAACGATCTGTTTCGGCGAAACGTCCGCCAGTTCGACCTGATCGCGGTGAGCCATGATTGTTTCTCCCGCTTTTCGGGCAACGACCATGTCGTTGATCAGACGGCCTTCGTGCACTTCGTTCGCCTGCGCGATGATGTAGTCGTTTTCTTCATCGGCTGACAGATAGACATATTCCTCAGTAACCTCGCCGCCTTCTTTGACCAGACGGTACGGTGTTTCGATAAAGCCATATTCGTTGATCTTGGCATACGTTGTCAAGTTGGAGATCAGACCGATGTTCGGGCCTTCCGGCGTCTCGATCGGACAGATCCGGCCGTAATGGCTGTTGTGAACGTCACGGACTTCAAAGCCGGCGCGCTCACGCGTTAAGCCGCCCGGACCCAGCGCGGAAATACGGCGCTTGTTGGTCAGCTCGGCCAGCGGATTCTGCTGATCCATAAACTGCGACAGCTGCGAGGAGGAGAAGAACTCCTTGATCGCCGCCGTCAGCGGACGGATATTCGTTAACTGCTTCGGCGTCAGACCTGCGGCCTCGGCAATCGACATTCTTTCTTTAACGACCCGTTCCATCCGACTCAAACCGATCCGGAACTGATTCTGGATCAGTTCGCCGACCGTACGGATCCGGCGGTTGCCCAGCATATCAATATCGTCGACGCTGCCGACGCCGTCCATCATGTTCAGCTCATAGCTGTAGAAGGCATACATGTCGGAAATCGTGATCGTCTTTTTCTGGTTGATCGGGTCGATCGCCACGATCTTGATCGGATTGCTGCAATCCGCAGACGTCGAAACCTGAATCGTCTGCACGGCCGCGCCGACCAGCCAGGCTGTGATCGCCTGATTCTGATGTGCACGTTCGATGATGACCTGCTGCTCGGAAGCGCTCAGCTTCGAGTAATCCTCATCCGGGATGTAGCGGTCAACCACCAGCTCGCCGTTGTTGGTCATGTCTTCGTTATTCGCCGTCAACCGGCCGATCACGAAGAAACGGTGACCATAATTCAGGACCGCGGAGGCGTTTTCTGCCGTCAGTGCGACCGGCTTAGCCACCAATCCGGAATAGACGCGGACTTCTTTGACTTCCTTCGCCAGGGCTTCAATATCTTTTTCCGTCAGAACGGTGCCCTTTTCAAACAGGCGTTCGCCGCACTCGACGTCGTTGGCCAGAATACGGCCGATCAATCCCAGACTCCAGGACGTATCCATCATGGAAGTATCTGGATGTGAGAATTCATGCACGAATGGGAAAGCTATGACATGGCTGCCCTTGAGCATTTCCACACGCAGGACGTTTCTTTCCTTCTTCGTGACAAACGTGCCTTTTTCAAACAACACTTTGCCCTCGCCGCTCAGGACGTCTTCAGCCAGATAAGTGCCTTCCATCCGGTCCGTCAGCGACAGTTTCTTATTTAATTTATACCGGCCGGCCTTGGTCAGGTCATACCGGCGGTGATCGAAGAACTTGGCGTTCATCAAGTTGATCGAACCGTCGATCGTCGGTACTTCATCAGAGCGCTGGTTTTCATAGATCGCCAGCAGCGCTTCGTTGCTCGTCTTGATCTTATCAGCGGCCAGCGTATTGCGGATTTCTTCATAGTTGCCGAAGAACGAGGTATATAAAAGCATATACAGGTTCAGGAATTCGCGAGGTTCGCCCTCAACGATGTTCTCTTCGAACACTTCCAGTCCCAACGCTTTTAAGAACCGGCGGATTTCCGCCGTATCAAAGCCGTCTTCGCTCTTTTCCAGGTTCAAGGACATCCCGATCGCCTTGAACAGGATTGTGGATAAAATTTTACGTTTGCGGTCGACCGACATGTTGACAATCCGGCCTAACGCCGCCTTCTTGCCGTCGGTCATGAACTCCAGCCACGTGCCGCGGCTTGGGATCAGTTCACAGTTGTAGCTATCTTTGCCAGTTTTGTCTTCGGAAGCAATATCAAAATAAGCGCCTGGCGAACGTACAATCTGAGAAACGATAACACGTTCAGCGCCGTTGATAATGAAAGTTCCGGTTTCCGTCATCATCGGGAATTCGCCCAGGAAAACGTCTTCCCACTTTGTCAGTACTTCACCGGTTGTATTGTCGACCATTTCCAGCTCCATTTTCGCTTTCAATGGCGCGGCGAAGTTCGCCTCCCGGTATTTGCACTCGTTGACGGTATACTTTGGCGTGCCGAATTCGTAATCTACGAATTTCAGGCGAATATTTCCACCGTAGTTCTGAATCGGGTAAATATCTTCAAAAACTTCCCTGATGCCTTCTCTGATAAACCATTCAAAAGACTGAGTCTGCACTTCAACCAGATCAGGAAGATCGAGGTTGCCGCTGACCTTGGAATAATTCCGGCGTTCTGCCTTTTTACCCAGTTTTTCAATACGGTAGTTCTGCATTTTTTCCATGTACGCCATCCTTTCATAACAGTGTTAACAACGGCTAAAAGGGCCTAAAACCCCCTTAACTTTTATACATTTTTGCAATTTAATATAGTACCAAACTTAACACAAGTTGTCAATCTGTTTTTGTCGATTTTAAAATGTAATATCCCTTTTCCTTGTTGATCACTTCACAGTTGCCAAATATTTCCTCAATTTTAGCTTTAGCGCTGAGCGCGCCCTGCTGCTTGCGGATCACCACATACAGATGTCCCTGCGGACGCAAATGATCATACGCCTGCTCAAACATCGCATAGATTACTTTTTTGCCCGCCCGGATCGGCGGATTGGTTAGAATATCGCTCAACGTTTCAGTGACATTCCCAAAGATATCCGATACCCGAACTTCAGCCTCCACGCCGTTCTTCTGCGCATTAAGAACAGCCAGCTCAACCGCCCGGGGATTGACATCCACCATCAGCATTTCAGCGTCCGGAAACATTTTTTTCACGGTGATGCCGATCACGCCGTAGCCGCAGCCCAGATCCAGTATGTGATCTCCCAGCGGTTCTTCCTTGATCGTTTTCAACAGGACATACGATCCAAAATCCACTTCACTTTTACAGAACACGCCGTTATCCGTGATCAAAGGGATAATAAAGCCCGAAAACCGGAAAGAAATCTCCTTCCGGTTTTGTGGTAGTTGACGATTGTCAGTAAAGTAATGACTCATTCGATCGCCTCCCATGGGCTAATTGCATTCCGCCGTCATGACGGAATTGTTCTGTTGTCGGATTGTGCGAAACTTATTTAATTTCGACAGAAGCGCCGGCATCCATCAGTTTCTTCTTGATTTCTTCCGCTTCTTCCGGCTTGATGTTTTCCTTGATTGCGCTTGGGCACTTGTCAACTAAGCCCTTCGCTTCAACCAGGCCTAAGCCAGTGATTTCACGAACAACCTTGATGACGCCAACCTTCGAAGCGCCGACTTCCTTCAGGAATACGGAAACTTCAGTCGGTCCTGTAGGCGCTGCAGCTTCAGTCGGAGCCGCAACTGCAACCGGAGCCGCAGCCGTTACGCCGAATTCTTCTTCGATCGCTTTTACCAGTTCGTTCAGTTCCAGAATTGTCATCTCTTTCAGAGATTCGATGATTTCAGCATTTGTTAACTTTGCCATGTTCTTATTCCTCCTTGGTCAGTTTTGTTATTCAGCAGCTGCTTCTTCAGCAGGAGCAGCTTCTCCGTCTTTGTCAGCGACTGCTTTCACAGCGCAAGCGAAGCTGCGGACAGGCGCCTGCAGGCAGCTCAGCAGCATCGACAGCATGCCTTCACGGTTCGGCAGGCTGGAAAGTTCTTTAATCGTATCGACGCCGACGACTTTACCTTCGACGATCGCACCTTTCAGAACCAGTTTGTCGTGCTTCTTGGCGAACTTCGCCAGCACGCGGCTTGGCGCAACAGCATCATCAGAGAATGCGATTGCGTTTGGTCCGGTCAGCTGTTCTGTCAGTTCGTTGAATCCGGCAGCCTCAGCGGCACGCTGGGACATGGAATTCTTGTAAACCTTGAATTCAATGCCTTCAGCCCGCAGGCTTCTTCTCAACTCAGTGACTTCGGCAACTGTCAGACCACGGTATTCAACAACGACTGTTGACTGGCTGGCGGTCATTTTTTCCTGAATTTCGGAAACGACTGCCTTTTTAGATTCTAATACCGCATCTTTCATTCCGTACACCTCCATTTTATACTGTCACAATATACCTGAATATAAAAACCCGCACTCAAGACAGCACGGGTTTTGAAAGTTCAAAGTTGATCTTCCTACCTCGGCAACCTGATTAAGCCATTAGGCCGTTGCTGTCTATGGTATATTGATAACAAACTAATTTTAACAGGGTTTGCGTAATTGTCAAGCAATTACTCAGCAGCGACACGAATCGCCGGTCCCATCGTCGTGGAAACCGTGATGCTCTTCATGTAGTTACCCTTGACTGCCGCCGGACGTGCCTTCGCGATCACGTTGTACAGCGCTTTCGCATTTTCCGCCAGCTGTTCGTCAGTGAAGGAGCACTTGCCGATCATAACATTGATGTTGCCTTCTTTGTCAACACGGTAAGTAACCTTACCTTTCTTAATTTCGTTGACGGCATTGGCGATGTTCATCGTGACGGTGCCCGTCTTCGGGTTCGGCATCAAGCCCTTAGGACCCAGGATCTTACCCAGCTTGCCGAGTTCGCCCATCATATCCGGAGTTGCGACGATCACGTCAAATCCGAACCAACCCTTTTTGATATCTTCCAGGATTTCCTTGCCGCCGACAAAATCTGCGCCGGCATCCTTGGCTTCCTGTTCCTTCGCGCCCTGAGTCACGACTAAGACCTTCTGGGAACGGCCTGTGCCGTTTGGCAGAACCATCGCGCCGCGGATCTGCTGATCAGCGTGACGTGGGTCAACGTTCAGGTTGAAGGAGATTTCGACGGATGCGTCGAACTTTGTTGTGTTGATTTTCTTCGCCAGAGCTACCGCTTCCGTCAGGCTGTACAGCTTCGCTGCGTCGACCTGCTTCAGGGCCTCTGTGTATTTCTTACCTCTTTTTGCCATCGTGATGTCCCTCTCTTATTCCATGCCTTCGACAGTAACGCCCATGTTGCGCGCTGTCCCGGCGATAATCCGCATTGCTGCTTCTACATCATTGGCGTTCAGATCCGGCATCTTGTACTCAGCGATTTCTCTGCACTTTTCCAGAGAGATCTTTCCGACGATGTTGGCTTTGGCACTGCCCGATCCGGACTTGATACCGGCAGCCTTCTTGATCAGAACTGAGGCTGGTGTCGTTTTCAGAACGAAATCAAAGCTCTTGTCTTCATACGCAGTGATGATGACAGGGACGATATCGCCTGCACGATCCTTGGTCGCATCGTTAAATGCGTTGCAGAACTGCGGCATGTTGATGCCTGCAGAGGCCAGCGCCGGTCCCGGACGGGCTCCGCCGGCCTGGAACTGGAGCTTACAAATCTTTGCAACTTTCTTGCTCACAAGACATTCCTCCTTAAAATTGATTGTCTGTGCTGTGGTTAGTGGACAGGTGCAACACCGTCCTCCCACGCATAATAAAACTTGCTGCCTTCGACAGCATTACTATTCTAAGCGGTTTTAACCCTTTAGTCAAGGGATATTTTCGATTTTGACCGGATTTATCAACGCGTCACACGAATGACAGGATCGCCGGTCTTAACCACTCCGGGCTTGGCAATTTCCAGCTGATACCCGCTGCCGTTGGTTACGACCAGCATCGTCGTCAGATCAATATGATTTTTTTCCATAACCCCCCGATCAATTCGGATCAGCGGCTCTCCCGCTCGAACTTTTGCGCCAGGCTGAACGTAAACCTCCAAGCCTCGGCCCTGAAGCTCCACCGTGTCCATGCCGACATGCAGCAGCACCTCAACGCCATTGGCGCCTTTTAATCCGACCGCATGACGCGTTGCCGCTACAAGCAGCACTGTGCCGGTCAGCGGCGACAGAATCTTTTCGCCTTCAAAACGAAATGCAATTCCCTCACCCATCATCTTCTGCGCAAATACCGGATCCGGCACTTCTTCCAAGGGCAAACTGACACCGTCAACCGGCGACAGGATGTCGCAATACACAGGTTTCTTAAATAAATTAAACATGGCAGCCTCCTTGCGCAAGCTCATCCAAAATTCTGCTTAATTTGATAAGCGAGAAAGATTCGGATGATTTGCGATGTTTCATTGTTCTCATTTTAAAGAATACCGTCCTAATTCGCAACGGTTAATCCTGTGGTTTAAGGATTCCTTCATTTTTCTCTGTTCTTTCTGCTGATTTTCTCTTGACTCAGAAACCTTTCCTGATCTCAAATTCTTAAGCGATGCCTTTTAGATAATCAGCCGCTTTGTATTGGCAGTGTTGCCGATGTCTTCGGCCTAAATTACAAAAAGCCGGAATCTATGCCTTTCTTGGGACGTATTCCGGCCTGACATACATAAGCAACGCTCAGCTTAAGCAACAAAAGTAATCCAGCTGCCTCGTCTATTCCGCCGATCAATTTCATCAACAATTTTCATAAATAGAAATCAGAAAAGGAGACTCAATTCTAGTTTCTTATTCTCGTTGCAATCTGATCTGCAGTCCATTCAGGATATTCTTCATGACAGGAAAATATCTGACGGATTACAGTTTCATCTTCATCTAAAATCTCCGCAATTTCTGAAATGGGCTTGCCTTTTTTCATATTTTTCAGCACCTGTTTAATGACTTTGCATAATTCGCCTCGTTCCATGCCTCGTTCTAAACCTTGTTCCAAACCTTCCTGCTTACCCATCCGTTTGCCCTGTTCCAGCCATTCCCGCTGACGATCCGCTCTTTCCAGTTCCGCCATGATCGCCTTTGTTTCTCTGAAATAAGCTTCAAAGTCCATCGTCATTTCACTCATCTTCCTGACCACCTTTCTGAGATTCTCATCTTGTTTACAAATCTGCTCGATCCATTCCCGCTTTTCCGG
>NZ_JADNEM010000060.1:0-2220 GCF_015552275.1 Holdemania sp. 1001302B_160321_E10
CCCGTTTCCCTTAGTTAAAGATATTGTTGGGTATCTCAAGATGTGTCATTCGATTTTGCCGATAAAGCGGTAGAAGATTTCCACTTCCTGTTCCCGGCTTCCGTCCTCACTTTTGACCGCTTCATGGACAAGGATTTTTTCAATCAGCGTATTCAGAAGTTCAGCCGTCAATTCTGTGGGATTGACATACTGTTTCATCAGACCTATCCACTTTTCAGCGTCAACCGCTGTCTGGGCGGCGACCTCCATCGCTTCGTGAAGCCGTTCAATTTTTGCGTCCAATTCTCGCTGTTCGCCCTGATACTTTTCGGACAGCATATTGAAATTGTATTCTGTAATGCGTCCGGCAGACCAGTCCTCATACATTTTTGCAAACAGGGTGTCTACTTCTGCTTTGCGCTTTTCCGCCTTTTTCAGTTCGGCTGTCTGCCGCTTCCTTGCAGTATTGCGTTCCTTGTCGCTGGCGTTAAGTAGCCGTTTCAGAAGTTTGTCCCCATCCTGCTGTGCCAGCACAGACCAGTATTGCAGACGGGAAAGGACATAGGCGTAAAGCACATCATAGCGGATATAGTGCATGGAACACTGGTGCAATCCTTGCCCGTACTTGCTACAATGGTAGTGGGCATAGGGATTTTTGTTCTGGCTGTTCATACCATAGGCCAGCGACCAGCCGCAGTCCGCACATTTTACCAGCCCGGAAAATATCTGTGTTGTGCCGTTCTTCTGCCGTCTGCGCCTGTTGCAAATCTGCTCCTGTACTTGACGGAACACATCTTCGGAAATAATCGCTTCGTGGGTGTTCTCCACACGATACCATTCCTCTTTTGGCTTGCGTACTTTCTTCTTGTTTTTGAATGAAATATTGGTCTGCTTATTGTGGACGCTGTGTCCGATATAGGTTTCCTCTTTCAGAATACTTTTCACCTGCGCTATCGTCCACGCATAGGCTTTTTCCTCCGGCGCTCCGGCATAGATATTTGCGAAAGTGCCGTATCTCTGGAAATTCAGCCAGCCGGGAGTAGGTACTTTTTCTTCGACCAAAATCCGTGTAATGCTGGCGGCTCCCCGGCCATGAACGGCAAGGTCAAAAATCTTTTCGATAATCCACCTTGTTTCCGGGTCAATCAGAAGATGGCCTTTCTTATCTGGGTCTTTGACATAGCCAAGCGGAGCATAGGCTCCATAGTGTGCGCCATTTGCGAACCGTGTCCGCATGGCCGCCTTTACCTTTTTGCTGGTCTGGCGGGCGTGCATTTCATTCAGAATGTTGAGGAATGGGGCAAGCTCATTCTCTCCGTTGATGGTGTCCACATTGTCATTGACAGCGATATAGCGGACTCCTTTGCTGGGAAAGTAGATTTCCGTGTATTGGCCGGTCAGAATGTAGTTTCTGCCTAAGCGGGATAAATCCTTCGTAACAACGCAGTTGATTTTCCCGTCCTCAATGTCATCAATCATTCTCTGAAAATCCGGCCTGTCAAAGTTCGTTCCAGACCATCCATCGTCGATATATTCATCTATGACATTCAGGCTATGCTCGGCGGCATATTGCCGGAGCATCATGCGTTGTGTCTGAATACTCCCGCTTTCTCCTTGCAGTTCATCGTCCCGGCTCAATCTCATATAAAGCGCCGTGTTGTAAATCGTAGTATTGTAAGGTTGTTTCACCGTTAAAAATCCTCCTTCTAAAGAAACAACCCACGCTTACAATACTTTTGCTCTATGGCAATTATATCATAAGCGTGGGCGTGTTATCAATGATGGGCTATCAGGTTGAAGCGGCTTTTTCTGCGGTATGCCGCACCACATCTACAATCAGATCACCGAGGGGCTTCCCGCCTGCGGCGAAGTGTTCGGAGATTTTTATACGGTTGTTCCCACATACAAAATACTGCGTGCCGTTCTCTGCTTGTATGACCTGCCCTGTCCGGGGTGTAAAAATATCGCTTTCGCTTTTTGCCATCCAGTGTCCTCCATATTCAGTTTTCAAGGTACAATGCCGCACAAAGGCGGCGAAAATTTCTGCTTATATCTATCACCTTTCCTTTACCGTGTGCCGCTGCTGACGTTTCAGTTCCGCCAGTATATCCGGCGGGATACGGTCAACCAGCCGCTGTAAATTGTCCAGTTCGCTTTTCAGCTTTGCCCGTTCCATCGTATCTTTCATCTTTCCTTTTTCGCTGGCCTTTGCCCTTGCTTCCAACTTCTCATTCTCCGCCA
>NZ_JADNEM010000060.1:2546-4438 GCF_015552275.1 Holdemania sp. 1001302B_160321_E10
CACAGGCGGTTGTCCTTTGTCAGCGGAACAAAGGTCAAATGCAGGTGGGGCGTTTTCTCGTCCATGTGTACCACCGCCGACACGATATTTTCCCGTCCTACCCGGCCAATGAGGAAGTCCGCCGCCCTCTGGAAAAACGCCTGTATCTCCTTTGGGGATTTCCCCTTGAAAAACTCCGGGCTGGCAGTTACCAGCGTATCGACAAACCGTGTGCTGTCCTTGCGGGTTCGGCACCCGGCCTGTTCAATGCGGTTTTGAATGAAATGATAGTACCTGCCCTCTGGCTTGACGATATGAAAGTTGTACTTGCTCCGGCTTGTGTCAATGTCGGGGTTGCTGGCGTATTGTTCTTTCTGTCTTTCGTGATGGGCTTCCAGCGGCCTTGCCGGGTTGCCCTTGTGCTTCTCAAACCGCAAAATTGCGTGTTGTGCCATTCTGCTCCTTTCCCCATTCCTTTCCTATCCGGGGTTTTCCACAGGGAAAATCCCGCAGAAAATAGCTCGGATAGGATTGGAATGGATAGAATATAAATCAATCTTTTTATCTTTGTATTTCTATATACCGTCCGGTTTTCGTACTTCCGGGGAGTGATTTCCTCACTTCATAAGTACGGTTTTCAGCCCTCCGGCGTACCAGAACCGGATTTCTTGAAGTCGGTGTTTGGAACCGCTTCATAGGATTTTGGGAAAATGCGGTTGGGTTTTCCACAGCCCTGCTTCTGGATCTCCACCAGCCCGGCGTATTGCAGTTCCCGCAGGGTGTTTACCGCTTTCTGCCGCCCACAGTGGAGCAGGTCAACCACCTCGCAGATGGGATAGTACAGATAAATCCGTCCGCAATCATCCGCCCACCCATTCTTGCGGGATAACTCTGTCCGGCGCAGGATAAAGGCGTACAGAACCTTTGCCTCGTTAGACAAGGGCTTGAATGTGGGGGCTTCAAAGAGGAAATTCGGGAGCCGGGTGAAGCTGAACGCCTTTTCCGGCTGATGGATATAGATGGTATTTGTCATAGTGCGTTTTGTGGACGGTTAGAAGCCCGTTTTCCGGGGCGGGCGATACTTTATACCACCAGCCCCGGTTTGGGGCTTGCGAAGCCTGATAAATCAAGGCTTTTTTCGCTCCTAACTGTCCACAGCAGACCTCCTTTTCCGTTCACTTTCTGTTTTCTGCCGCCTGTGAACTCTGGCGGCACAGCCGGGGCAGTATTTTGCCCGGTTGGATTTGGGGACGAACACACCGCCGCAGACCTCACAGCGTTTCAAGTCCTTATCCCGGAAAATCTCCGCTTCCAGCGTCCCGTCCAGCGGCAAGACCGCCCAGCGGAACCACTTACAGCAGACCGAGAAAGAAATCGTCTGCGGACAGGTGCAGGTGTCCCCATCGTCAAGGACAATGCAGTTGCCGTCCTCACAGCAACAGCACTCCCGGCGTATCAGGCTGGCCGCCTGTTTTCTCTGCGCCGGGGTCATGCGGTAAAGGGAACCGTCCGGCCTGCGTTCCAGCGGCGGCAAGTCTTTATAGGGGTTATCTCTCATGCGTTCCCTCCATTTTGCTTTCCGTTGCCGTTCTCCCCGAAAAGGTTTCCTGCCCCATTCCTGCGGCGTGTTCCGGCGTTGGCACGCTCCTCGCAACTTCGGGACATTTTGTCCCGAAGTCCGACTCCTTGCGGTGCTTCCCCAGCCGGGGTATTCCTTTTCGGACGGTCATTCTGTTTTCAAGGTGCCGTCCATCGATGAACTACCCTAAGTCTACACGAAAAAAATGCAATTCCCGGAATTTTGCGAGAATTGCATTTTGATGAAGTTTACACTTTGGAAATTGCATTTTTGCAATCATTCTGTATAATGGAAGTATGCGGAGGAGGTGCGTATCTATGGCTTTACCCGGAAC
>NZ_JADNEM010000061.1:0-4284 GCF_015552275.1 Holdemania sp. 1001302B_160321_E10
GACTATACCGGGATCCCACAATCGCTTGTCGACCTGATGAAAAAAGATAACATCATGCCGATGCAGATCCAGCGAGTAGTTGCGGAAAAAGGCTATTACACATTGGATACGCCAATCAGCAACTATGAACCGGGATTTATCCAGGCAGTCCTGGTCGCTGCTTGGGATCAGGTTCTTAATGCAATCTTACACTTAGATGTACCATTTTGAGGAGGAAATAAGAGATGACACAGTATAACCCTTACACCCAGCAGACACAGTACAATCAACAGTCACAATATGGTCAACAGCCTCAGGATCGTGAATATGGTTGGGACGATACAATCGTATCTGATGGCCCAGAATTTATTCTGCTACCTGCCGGCGATTATGAATTTGTAGTAGAAAGCTATGAAAGAAGTAGAACGAAAGGAACAGGATCGCTTCCTCCATGCAACATGGCGATTGTCACTCTGCGAATTGATACACCGAATGGAAGATCATATATTAAGCATTATTTAACGTTGCACAGTAAATGCGAAGGCATGCTGTCAGCTTTCTTTACCTGCATTGGATTAAAGAAAAAGGGACAGCCGTTGCAGATGCGCTGGGATTTAATCCCTGGTTGTGTAGGCAAGTGCAAGGTGGGAATCCGGAAAGGAAATGACGGTAACGATTACAACGAAGTGAAGCAGTTTTATCCAGCTCCTGATTTAGGTCAGGCACCAACCGGGAATCAGTATACGCCAGGAGCGTTTTAAAAGGTGAGCGGTCATGGAATTAAGACCGTATCAGTCAGAAGCTAAAACAGCCATATTTGAACAGTGGGACCAGGGGAAGAAAAAGACGCTCCTGGTCTTACCTACAGGATGCGGTAAGACAATCGTCTTTGCCAAGGTCACCGAGGATTGTGTCAGGCAGGGCAAACGAGTTCTGATCATGGCACACCGCGGTGAGCTGCTGGATCAGGCAGCGGATAAAATCATGCAAGCAACTGGCCTTGGCAGCGCCGTTGAAAAGGCGGAAGAATCCTGCCTAGGAAGCTGGTATCGGATTGTAGTCGGATCCGTGCAGAGCTTAACCCGGCCGCAGCGATTGGCAAAATTCAAACAAGATTATTTTGACACGATTATCATCGATGAGGCTCATCATTGCCTCTCTGACAGCTATCAGCGGGTGCTTGAGCACTTTCCAGATGCTGATGTATTAGGTGTCACAGCAACTCCGGACCGTGGCGATATGCGTAATCTGGGACAATACTTTGAGTCGTTGGCCTATGAGTACACATTACCGCAGGCGATCAAGAGCGGGTACCTGGTGCCGATCAAGGCTATGACAATCCCTCTGCAGCTGGATCTGACAGGCGTTGGGATACAATCTGGGGACTTTAAGGCAAGCGACTTGGGTACAGCTCTGGATCCTTATCTCTATCAGATCGCCGACGAGATGATCAAATATTGCAAAGATCGCAAGACAGTCGCTTTCCTTCCGCTGGTTAAAACCAGTCAAAAATTTTGCGAGATTCTCAACCAAAAAGGGTTCCGGGCTGCTGAAGTCAACGGCGAGAGTGCTGATCGCGCACAGATCCTCGCTGATTATGATTCCGGCCGATACAACGTTTTATGCAACTCAATGCTTTTAACAGAGGGATGGGATTGCCCAACGGTGGATTGCATTATTGTGCTCCGACCGACCAAGGTGAGAAGTCTATACAGTCAGATGGTGGGCAGAGGCACGCGCCTCGCACCGGATAAGGCTGACTTGTTATTGCTGGACTTTCTTTGGCACACGGAGCGCCACGAGCTTTGTCATCCAGCTTCCCTAATCTGTGAAAGTGAAGAAGTTGCGAAGAAAATGACGGAAAACCTTGAAAAAGCTGCAGGATGCCCAGTGGATCTGGAAGAAGCAGAAGCTCAGGCATCATCAGATGTCGTTGCCGAGCGTGAGCAGGCGCTGGCAGATCAGCTGAAGCAGATGAGAGCGAGAAAGAGAAAACTTGTGGATCCGCTGCAATTTGAAATGAGTATCCAAGCTGAGGATTTAGCCAGCTATGCCCCAGCATTCGGATGGGAATGTGCACCGGCTACTGAGAAACAAAAAGCCTCATTAGAAAAATTTGGAATTAAGCCGGATGAGATTGATAACGCTGGCAAAGCTACGCTATTGCTTGATCGACTCCATAAACGACAAGAACTCGGACTTTCAACGCCAAAACAAATTAAGTTATTAGAGAATTACGGATTTAAAAATGTTGGATCGTGGCAGGTTGATGCTGCAAGTAATATGATCACTCGAATTAAAGCTTGTGGATGGCATGTTCCACGCGGCATCGATCCACAAAACTATATACCGGAGGTAATGAATGATGGATTTGAAGGAAATTTTGGAATATATTGATCCATCAGACTGCAACTACCAGGAGTGGGTTAACGTAGGCATGGCGCTTAAGCATGAGGGATACACCGCGGCAGATTGGGATACCTGGTCCGCTCGTGATGTTGGCAGATATCATGCCGGCGAATGCTTTAAAAAGTGGAATAGTTTTGAGGGATCGAGCAATCCAGTGACTGGCGGAACGATAGTACAGATGGCCCGGGATCGTGGCTGGTCTCCGGCGTCATCCGAACCAGGCTATCTCCTGGACTGGGACAGCGTTATCCAGCGGGATGATTATCTTGTTATCGACAAAGGCTGGCTTGAAGGCCGAGAAATCCAAGAGCCGGTCAATTGGGATCCGGTTAGGGATCTGACAACTTATCTCGAAACGCTGTTTGAACCAGATGACATTATCGGCTATGTTACACGTACCTTTGATGATGAAGGCACATTGAAGCCTACGAAGGGCGTTTGGACGCGGTCTGTTGGAAATTTACTTACTGATATAAAGAAGCATCACAGTATTGAAAATGCTTTAGGCGACTATAATCCGGCTGCTGGAGCATGGATCCGAATTAACCCTTTGGATGGTAAAGGTGTAAAAGACTTTAATGTAACAGATTTCAGGTATGCATTAGTTGAATCAGACAATATTGATGTGGAAAAACAGAATGCAATTATCCATGAGTTGGAGCTGCCAGTCGCTTGTCTTGTTTTCAGTGGTCGGAAAAGTATCCATGCCATCGTTAAGATCAACGCAGCAGATCATGCAGAGTATCGGAAACGGGTTGATTTCCTGTTCAAAGTCTGTGAGAAAAATGGACTTGCAGTAGATTTATCCAACAAAAATCCATCCCGACTGTCTCGGATGCCGGGTGTGATTCGAGCCGGGCGAAAACAATTTCTCATGGAAACCAACATCGGAAAATCAAATTGGGACGAATGGCGAGAATGGATCGAGGCGGTCAACGATGATCTGCCGGATCCGGAGCCGCTGGAAGCCGTCTGGGATAACTTGCCAGCACTGGCTGCACCACTGATCGATGGCGTGTTGCGTCAGGGGCATAAGATGCTGCTCGCTGGTCCGTCTAAAGCAGGAAAAAGTTTTTCCCTCATTGAGCTGTGTATTGCGATCGCAGAGGGAACTTCCTGGTTCGGGTGGCCTTGTACCCGCGGCCGTGTCTTATATGTCAACCTGGAGCTGGATCGTGCCAGCTGTTTGCATCGTTTTAAAGATGTTTACCAAGCGCTTGGGATTAAGCCGGAACACCTGCAGAATATCGATATCTGGAACCTCCGCGGCCGCTCCGTGCCGATGGACAAGTTGGCGCCGAAGCTGATCCGCAGAGCTGCAAAAAAGGACTACATCGCCATTGTGATTGACCCAATTTACAAGGTCATTACAGGCGATGAAAACAGCGCTGATCAGATGGCCAACTTTTGTAATCAATTTGATAAGGTCTGCACGGAGTTGGGGGTCGCAGTAATCTACTGCCATCATCACAGCAAAGGCAGCCAGGGCAGCAAGCGCAGCATGGACCGTGCGTCTGGATCTGGAGTCTTTGCCCGAGATCCTGATGCCTTGTTGGACCTCATTGAGCTAGACCTGCCAGAGAGCCTGCAGAAGCAACAGGATGACCAGATGGTCTGCCGGGTATGCAAAGACTACCTGCAGCGTGCCGGGCAGCTGTACAAGCTGTCCCAGGATGATCAGTGCAGCGCGTCGCGGATGACGCAGACCTGCAGAGAGACCTTTGACGATCGGGAGTATCAACGGCTATGCGATGAGATTAACGCCGCTAGAACGGCAATGCAAGGGCGCACGGCGTGGCGGATCGAGGGCACGCTCCGGGAGTTCCCTAAGTTTGCCCCCGTCAATCTTTGGTTTGATTATCCGGTGCATCATGTGGACAATATCGGAGTGTTGGC
>NZ_JADNEM010000062.1:0-4258 GCF_015552275.1 Holdemania sp. 1001302B_160321_E10
CTCTGCCCTCCTTAATTCTGATTCATCAAGATCTTCTTCGGATTGAACCGCATGATCATAAACGACGGAATCAGGATCGAGATGAAGACGACGCCGATGCCCAGAATATAGATTTCTCCAATGATCATCGGATTGATCTGCACTTCATATTCCGATAACAGGTCATCCTGACTGATTTCCGTAAAGTAGTTCGTCTCCCCCCAATAGATTGTGCCGTTGTTCTGATCGTCCAAATTGGTGTACTGTTTTTCCGTATCGACTTGATAATTCATGACCGTCCTGCCGACCTGCTTGGCGACCAGTGAACCGCTGACGACTGACAGGGTGAAGCCGATCAGTGCGACGATGATCAATTCAACAAAGAACTGCGCCACAATCTTCATCTTGGATACGCCCATTGACAACAATACGCCGATCTCATACTCGCGGGTTTTCAGCGTTAAGGCTGTAACGAGCGTGATGATGACGACGGCGTTGATCGCAACGATCCAGACGATGATGTTGGAGAACAGCGACAGCGTATCCAGCGGCCGCGCCAGTTTCTTAAACGTATCGTTATTCGCGTCAATCTTCATGAACTCTTTCAAATCAGACTGATGATCCGCCACGAACTGATCGACATTCAGCGGATCGTTTAACAGGAAGACCGCTTTATTGACATATGTATAGCTTTCCGGGGTCGGCGTTTCCGTATCGACATAGTATTCCGGATTTTGCGCTTTGGAATATTCATACTGTTTAATGCCCAGATTGTAATAGGCGTTGCCATAGGCTAACGTAGGGGCAAGGATTGTATTGTCCGGCGAATCATAGCGGCTCATCCATTTGTATTCATTGGAATTCTCATCCAGTTCCTCGTTATTGTGATAGATCCCGATGATTTCCAGATTCATGTGGATATCCTCATCGGTGACGCCGGTCTGTTCAAAATATTGCATATCATTTTTACTGATCAGATCGATTGTAATCATATCGCCGACACGCAGATTGTTATGGCTGGCCAATTTATCGGTGATCAGGCAGACCATTTTGCCTTCGTCTACTTCTTCCTGATTGTAGAACCGCCCCTCCACAATTTCATACATCTTATCTTCCAGCTCGATCATATTCGGAAAATAGTTCATCTGTAATTTCAGATCCGGTTCCACATATTCCACCGTCGTTCCGTCCTCATACGTGACCGAGCCTCCGCCGCCGCTGTTTTCCCGCTCATTGTTCAGCGGCACTGTTTCAAAGCCGTTGGAATAAAGCATCATCGAATTGACGACATTGACGGTTTTGACCCGTTCATCGCTCATCAGGTTTTTAATATCTTCAATTTTTACTGATGGAGCATTTTTATAGGCTTCCTTCTGCGCTTCTTCATCTAACCCCTCGGTATACTCACGGAAAGCGTTGTAATCCGTTTCATACGAAACGACGGCCCGCATCTTCCGCCGGGTTTCGATCTTCGCCTGTTCCGAAGCGTTGTTGATACCCAATCCGATTATGACTAAATTACCGATCAAAAAGAAGGTGATCGCCAACAGGATTGATTTCGACATGCGCCGCGTTATATTCTTGATCGCGCGTGTAAAAAAATTCATCGTGTGTCTCCTTTCCCGCATGGTGATTTTGCCATGCTTCTCTTACAGGCTTCATGGTATCACAGAAGTCTGACTTCCTGGTTATGGAATTCCTTTCAATTTTATTACAGTACAAAGCCGGGGATTTCCCCGGCCTTGTTTATTGAATGTCCTTCAGCTGTCCTTCGTTGAGAACTACCCGGTGATCGCTCAGCTCCGATACGACGTTGGAGTGGGTGACGACGATAACCGTCTTCCCGAATTCCTCTGTCAACATCCGGAAGATCTTGATGATCTCCTGTTCGGTCGCCGTGTCCAGGTTGCCTGTTGGTTCGTCCGCGAAGATTAAATCGACATTGGACGCGATCGCCCGTGCAATCGCCACCCGCTGCTGCTCGCCGCCGGACAGCTTCGTCACCAGACGATCCGCTTTTGATTTCACGATGCCGAATTTCTCCAGCAGTGCATACGCTACTTCCTTCTGATTCTTCGGAATGGCATTGTCCGTTTCCGTCATCGCCAGCTCGATGTTCTCCAGCCCGGTCAGATAGCTGATCAGGTTGTATTGCTGGAACACGATGCCGATCTTATTGCGGCGGTACTTGTACAGCCCGATCTTATCCAGATCGTCGCCTTCGTAATAGATCTTGCCGCTTTCCTGCTTGTCCAGCCCCGCGATGATCGACAACAGCGTCGTCTTACCGCTGCCGGACGGACCGAGGATCGTGTAGAACTGCCCCTGCTCAAACTCATAGGACAGATCTTTCAGAATCTGACGCTTGTAGCCGCCGTCTTCATAGCCATAGTTCAGATTTTCTAACTTTAATATCGTTGTCATATTCTCTGCTCTCCTTAATTCTGATTCATCAAGATCTTCTTCGGATTGAACCGCATGATCATAAACGACGGAATCAGGATTGAGATGAAGACGACGCCAATACCCAGAATATAGATTTCTCCGATGATCATCGGATTGATCTGCACGTTGTATTCTTCTAACAGGTCATCCTGACTGATTTCCGTAAAGTAGTTCGTCTCCCCCCAATAGATCGTGCCGTTGTTCTGATCGTCCAGCGTTCCATATTGGCTTTCTGTATCAACCTGATAATCCATCACCATCTTGCCAACCTGTTTGGCGACTAACGAACCGCTGACGACTGACAGGGTGAAGCCGATCAGTGCGACGATGATCAATTCGACGAAGAACTGCGCCACAATCTTCATCTTGGAAACACCGATCGAAAGCAGCACGCCGATCTCATATTCACGGGTTTTCAACGTTAAGGCTGTGACTAACGTAATGATGACGATGGCATTGATCGCAACGATCCAGACGATGATGTTGGAGAACAGCGACAGCGTATCCAGCGGCCGCGCCAGTTTCTTAAACGTATCATTATTCGCATCAATCTTCATGAACTCTTTCAAATCAGACTGATGATCCGCCACGAACTGATCGACATTCAGCGGATCGTCCAACAGGAAGACCGCTTTGTTGACATACGTATAGCTTTCCGGGGTCGGCACTTCCACATCCGTGTAATCTTCCGGATATTGTTCTTTAGAGTATTCATATTGCTTCATGCCGATCTTATAGAAAGCATTGCCGTAAGCCAGCGCCGGGGCCAGAATTGTATTGTCCGGCGAATCATAGCGGCTCATCCATTTGTATTCGTCAGAATTCTCATCCAGTTCCTCGTTATTGTGATAGATCCCGATGATTTCCAGCGTCATGTGGATATCCTCGTCCGTGATACCGCTTTGTTCGTAATACCGCATATCGTTCGCGCTGATCAAATCAATCGTAATCGTATCGCCGACACGCAGATTGTTATGGCTGGCCAGTTTGTCGGTGATCAGGCAGACCATTTTGCCTTCGTCTACTTCTGCCTGGTTATAAAAGCGGCCTTCCACAATTTCATACATCTTGTCTTCCAGCTCGATCATATTCGGGAAGAAATTGGTCTGAAATTTCAGATCGGGCTCAATGTATTCCACGGTGGTTCCATCTTCATAGGTCATCGTTCCGCCGCCGTTGCTTTCCCGCTCATTGTTCAGCGGCACTGTTTCAAAATCATTGGAATAAAGCATATTGGTGCTGACAACATTGACCGTTTTGACCCGCTCGTCGCTCATCAGGCTCTTGATGTCCTCCAGCTTTACCGACGGATAATTCTTGTAAGCTTCCTGTTGTTCCTCCCCTTCCAGCGCGTCGGCATAATCATAGAAGGCCATATAATCCGTTTCATACGAAACGACAGCCCGCATCTTCCGCCGGGTTTCAATCTTCGCCTGTTCCGAAGCGTTGTTGATACCCAATCCGATAATGACTAAATTGCCGATCAAAAAGAAGGTGATCGCCAACAGGATTGATTTCGACATGCGCCGCGTCACATTCTTGATCGCGCGTGTAAAAAAATTCATCTTTTATTTTCCCCTTTCCTCCCTGACTTTGCGTCAGGTTTATTCTACAACTTCATAGTATCATAGAACTTCAGACTGAATTCCTTTCAAATTTATTAAGGAAAAGGCCAAGGATTGAACCTCAGCCTTATTTTTGATTATTGAATATCCTTCAGCTGTCCCTCGTTGAGAACTACCCGGTGATCGCTCAGCTCGGATACGACGTTGGAGTGGGTGACGACGATAACCGTCTTCCCGAATTCCTCTGTCAACATCCGGAAGATCTTGAT
>NZ_JADNEM010000063.1:0-3525 GCF_015552275.1 Holdemania sp. 1001302B_160321_E10
TGCGCTGCCGTATGTGCTTAAGGCGGATCGCAACACCCGGCTGGGGGATATTGATACCAAAGATATTGGCAGCTACACCAAAGTATCTGTCAATTACTTTAACTACGGACCCACGGATCCGGAGGCTGAGCTGCAGGAGCTGTTTAGCGGCGAGGTGATCACTGATGAGGACGGTAATGCCAAGATTACCTACTCGGATGCGCCAGTGTACGATCTGGCCTGTGATTTGCCGGCTGGCTGCTCGATCAAGCACTACGCCGACGTCAGCCTTTTCCAGGGCGATCCTGGGACAATTTACGAGCTGGCAGTCAATGGCCGGGTGCGCAAAGTTTCAAGCGCTGCAGCCAGCGCTACGCTGCCTCAGATTGAGATTGACCCGCAGGCGCAAACGCTGGTGCTGGACAGCTGCAATGAGCTGATCGGCAGCGCCCAGCAAGCCAGGACGGCTGCCAGGTGGTATCTGGATCAGATGCAAAAACGGCTGGACATCAGCTTCAAGTGGTGGGCGGTCGCGACGACAGAAGCCTCGGAATTTTTGGAGGTGGAAACCACTTATGGCACCGTCGTTAAGGCGCAGATCAGCAGCATTGAGTACGATCTCGGCGGTGGATTGACCGCAACCGTTAAGGGGGTGGTGTGATATGGAGTATAAAACTTTCCGGGCGACGGACCGTTACAACGTTGACGACCTGCTGCGGGTTGAGCGTAATTGCCAGATCCTGCGGGATCGGATTGCAGCGTTACTTGGTGTTAATCTGCAACTAGATATCCGGACGGACTGGGATCTGACCAGCCTGCCAACGATCGGCCAGATGGATCGGATCCGGCACAACATTGAGCAGCTGACGTGTACCATGCACGACGCCTACACGATTCCTGATTTTGGGGACTATTTTGATTACACGATTGCTAATCAATTTGAGCGGGCGTTTGAGTTTATGGATCAGTACCTTGCGGATCTGATCGCGATCATCAATCAGCCGCTGGCTGGCCAGTATTTTGCCAACGAGCCATTATTTCTGCCTGCAGAGGAGGGATTAAGTGGCAAACTTATATGATTTTACGGAGCGGCTCAAGCTGCTCCTTTATTTAAACCATCGCAAGTCATCGGTCAACACCCGACATTTTGATGACAACTTTCAGGCGGTGGACGACTTTGCACGGGAGACAGACCAAAAGTTTGTCGACCAGGACACGGCGCGGAGTCAGCTGCAGTCTGATCTGATGGAGATTATCCGCACCAACAAGAATGCATTTGATAATCACGTTGCCGATCAAACCAACCCACATGCCGTTACCAAGCTGCAGGTTGGGCTTGGCAGTGCCGATGATACCAGTGATCTTGATAAACCAGTATCGACTGCACAGGCTGCTGCTATTAAGGTAGTGCAAGATGATCTAACGAGCCATAAAGGATCGACCTCCAATCCCCACAGTGTAACAAAATCACAAGTAGGTTTGGATAACGTGCCTAACGTGGCTACTAATGATCAGACACCAAGTTACACTGCAGCTACTACCCTGGCTGCTCTCGTGTCCGGTGAGAAACTCAGTGTTGCTTTTAGCAAATTGGCCAAGGGTACAACGGATCTGATATCACATCTTGCCAACAAGTCAAACCCGCATGGAGTGACTAAAGCCCAGATTGGATTAGGCAGCGTGGATAACACTGCGGATAAGTCAAAGCCAGTATCGACACCACAGCAAGACGCGATTGACGCCGCAATGGCTCAGGCCAATGCTTACACACTGCAAAAGATTGCCGATCTGATCAACGGTGCTCCAGAGTCGATGGACACCTTAAAAGAGGTTGCCGATGCAATCGCAGCTAATGAGGATGTCATGGCTGCCTTAAATGCTGCTATTGGCATCAAAGCGTCACAAGCAGAGCTGGATGGTCACACCGGCAATACGACGATCCACATCACCGCAACCGAGAGGACAAAATGGAATGGTGCGGTTAACGCAAAACATAGCCATGCCAACAAGGCACTCTTGGACACCTACACACAAACCGAAGCCAATCTTAAAAGCGCTGTGGACAACAAGCACAGCCACGGTAATAAGTCTGTTATTGACAAGATCACTCAAGCTATGTTGGACACTTGGGATACAGTGAGCAGTAAAGCAGCTGCGGTGCATAAGCATGTTAAAGCTGATATCACAGACTTTCCTGCTTCATTAAAAAATCCAACAGCTCTGACGGTAAAGCTAAATGGCACTGATGCAGCTACTTATGATGGATCCATAGCCAAAGAGGTCAATGTGACGCCGGCAGGAATTGGTGCAGCGGCATCAAGCCACACGCACAGCTATTTACCATTGTCTGGTGGAACCCTGACAGGCAATCTTACTCTTAAAGGAGCGCCAACTGCTGATCTGATGGCGGCAACTAAAAAGTATGTAGATGATCTTGCGGCTAGTGCAGGCAATGGCGATATGCTTAAATCTGTTTACGATACAAACGGTGATGGCATCGTTGATAACGCAGCAAAAGTAAATGGGCTGACCGTATTGACAGCTGTCCCGGTGGGTGCGAAATTTACTGATACTACTTACAGTGCATTTAAAGCTGCTACAGCAAGTGCTGCTGGAGGAACTGGATTGGTTCCTGCCCCTGCTGCTGGTAAACAAACCAGTTTTTTAAGAGGTGATGGTACGTGGGCTGTGCCGACTAACACGACTTACGGTTTAGCGACAGCAAGCGCAAACGGATTAATGTCTGCTGCAGACAAGGCTAAGATGGACAAGCTCAAAGATGAGAGTGTTATCCGCAATGTCACCATCGCAACGTCCGCATTTGTGGCCAATACGGATGATAATGCCGCTCAATACCCATATTGTGCAGACTACACGGTCAGCGGCATGACGGCCACATGCTGGGCTAACGTTAATCTGTCAGCGGCATCCAAAGCGCTTGGAGTCATTGAGCAGGGCAACACAATGGCAGGTAAGTTAAGACTGTACGCTAATGCGGTCCCAGCAAGTAATATCGTTATCGACAATATCGTTTGGAAGGAGGTAGGATGATGGCTTTAAGCGAGATCAAAGACACAACCGGATCAAAGCTCAATCAGTATAAAATAACCCACGCAGACGGTACTACAGAGGTCGTTACGCTGGAGTTTAGCCCGGGAGAGGACTATGTACCGGGCACACCGTTTAACGCCGCTACGGTGAATCCCTGGCTGTGTAAGATCAACAACCACGATCTAGCACCGCTGGAAAATATCACGGTGCCGACATCGCAGTTTGTTGACTCCATGGATTATCCGCAGTATGCGTACCATGTTGATATCGCGGTAGCGGGACTGCTTGAATCCGATTACTGCCACGTAACGCTCTCGCCGGCGACCGACGAGGAGGGGTGTATCGCCAAAGGGCGGAGCCTTAACGGTATCCTGCGGTTGTATGCGATTGCTCTGCCGGAGGAGAGCATTACAATATCAACACTTGTAATAGATAGGAGGGGTGTTTAATGCTTACAGACATCTTAGGAGCCGGAAAAGGTAAAAATCCATTCCC
>NZ_JADNEM010000064.1:0-3027 GCF_015552275.1 Holdemania sp. 1001302B_160321_E10
ACTACATCCACCTGCTTTCGATCGCAGTCATAGAGCATGCGCTGCAGCTCTGGACGGTTCTCTGCGTGCTTCCCGGATATGGCTTTATCAGCATAAGTGCCGACGATCTCAATATTATTTCGTTTAGCGTAATCTTCGATGATCGCGATCTGTTGCTCAATCGACTCGCTTTTTTGGCTCGCTGATGAGTAGCGAGCGTAGATATAACCTCTTTGCATTTTGTTCGGCCTCCTTGTATAATAGAGGCATAGTAAAAGGCATGACCCCCAAGTCATTTTTACTATGCAGTGAGCGGTGTTACCAGCACCAGCTCTATATTTCTCGGAGTTACCAGCTCCGGGATTTTTTTATTGTTAATCACCTAAATAACAGATGTTTTGTAGTGTTGTTTCTTTTTATCTCTAAAGGTGTAATATAAAAAGGTCAAGCTATTAAACACTACTCTTAAATGGAGTTCAACCTCAAGAGTATATTCAAATATTTCAAATTCATCACAATATTCTATAAAAAAATAAATTGTAATATCATCATTAGCAGATATATATAAATTTTTTTCTAAGTTTAACGTTATGTTAAATGGTCTATTCATCCTCAATAGATATCTTTCTGAATTATTATCCATTTTAGATTTAATAAAAACGTTTTCATGGTCGCAAGTTATTTCGTAATGAACATACGCATTACCACGACCTTCATTTAATAGTTGTATTACATATTCAGACTTATAAAATTCATCTATTGATATAGCTTCGGGATTTAATTCTTTGTTTTTTGTAATATAATAATGACAACTTTGCTTTTCGTAATCATCTGTAGCTAGAAACGATATAGTAGGCTTATACTGTATGGCTAAATCTTCTCTTCGCTTTTCAGCTTGATCTTTTATCGTCCACCAGACCCCATATAAAGTAAGAAAACCACCAACTATGGAACCGCTGTATTCGGCTAAGGCGATACCAATATCTTTTGGAAAAACTCCATCAATAAGTGGACAATCCCATAAAAAGACTATAGGAATAAGTATGATTATACATAAAATTTCAAAGACTAATTTTTTATTTTCTTTAACAAATTTCATCATTCAAAATCCTTAATGACTTTTTTTAGTTTTCCAAGACACCTAAAGCATTCATCAACTGGATCAATTACCACTGGTTCAAAATCACTATTCATAGGTTGAAGCATAATAATGCCATTTAAAGTATTGAATTTTTTACACATTGCCTCATTTTCATCTACGCAAAAACAACCAATAACGCCTATATCTACTTTTGCCGTTTTTTCAAATATAAGCAAATCACCTGTATTAATTCCAGCATCTTTCATTGATTCGCCAAAAGCTATCTGACAGAAGTAGTTATCAGGATCAGTGTTCAATCCTTTTGAAGGAACAGGGATGTATTCGATGATGTTATCATCATTAAAACCACCATTCCCACAACAAAGAGAACTATATAACGGAATACGAATGTAGCCTATGCCAACAGATTTATAAAGATCCTCATCTTCTTCGCTGCCTACAATAACTGCGGGCGAGATTTGAAGTATCTTTGCTAAAGCGGCTATTCTACTTCTTTTCATATCGCCAATATCACCGCTTTCCCATCGAGATACAGTTCCTTCACTTACGTCGCATGCTTTAGCGATATCCATTAATGTTAGTTTAAGTTCCTTTCGTCTTGCTTTAAGAACATCTTTTATCTTCATGACCTTACCTCTTTATATTCATTATATATAATTCTTGCATTTTTGCAATAAACAAATATAAAAAGCGTTAACACTTGCAAAAACGCATTGACTTACGTAAACGCAAGTGATATCATGGAATTAGTTAGGAGGTGAACTAAATGAATATCTATTTGTTAGAAATGAAAATGAAGATAAAGGGAAAAACCAATGAAGATATGGCAAGAAGAATAGGTGTTGATCCTGCAACTTTTTACCGAAAGAAAACGGGTAGAAGTGAATTTACACGAAGTGAGCTTCAAGCCATCCGTTCTGAGCTTTCTTTATCTCAGGAGGAGTTAGAGAGTATTTTTTTTAAAGATTAACTTGCGTAAACGCAAGCGAATATTAAAGCGAGGTGATAAATATTGAAGCGAAAAGGAAAAAATATTGGTCTAATGAAAAGAAAAGAAGGTAAGGTTACTGTTGATTTTAATGATCGTAAAGAGTTAAAGGAAGAACGTGTTCTCGTGATCGATAACATCAGAATCTTGAAAAGAGAAGTTAAATCTCTTAATGGAAAATAAATGGCACTCAAGATAAGTTCTGATGAATTCGCTTCACATGAAAAGAGGCTAGCGTAAGGGCATGGATTTTCTTCTTGACTGTATCGCTATGCTAAGTTTCCCTCTAGCACTATCGCTTATGATCTTTATAACACCAGGCTTATTAGTTTGTTGGGAATGGGATAGGGAAAGTGTAACGTTTAAAAGCTTGATGCTTTTTACCAAGATAGCAGCCGTTATTGTAATTATTTGTTTCATTCTAATCTCATTTTCAGGATGTGGCTTGTGGGATGGGAGGATATTCTGTTAAATGCAACTTCTTAAAAGCTCTGCTGCACTTTTAGTGATAATGCTTCCAGTGGTGACCGTGATCTTTGCGCTTCCACCATTCGAAGGATTTCTTAAAAGTCTTCCAAATTGGTTCAAAGTGATGGTTGTGGTTTTATGGCTAATGGCCATTAGTGTCGTATGGGAGGGAGTATGATCGATTTATTAATCGGATTAACCGGATTTCTTATGTTCTCAAGTTGGCTACTTCTGATTTTTAACAAAAACCTCATGTGGCCAGAGCCTAATGACAATTCGGTATTATTCGAAGTATCTGTCCTGATCGGATCTTCATTGCTGTTCATTCTGTTTGGTTCTATTAGATAGCGTAACACCAAACGATTTATTCAAAACCGACTGATTAGCAATTAATTCCATAGCCAACGCCACACAAAAAAGGAAGTCTAAATAAGACTTCCTAAGAGTTGAATAAAAGCAACGATGTAAGGAATCCAATCAGGAACTAAAG
>NZ_JADNEM010000065.1:0-2897 GCF_015552275.1 Holdemania sp. 1001302B_160321_E10
CACTCCCGCGAAGCGATGATTTTACGCAAAATGAGAAATAACGCGATCAAGAAGATCCCGAAGGATTTCAGTGATGCGTTCATTGCAAAGGCCTACGAGTCTACGTTTGAGGATTATGAGCAGTATCGTGATGATCGCATAGACAAGGAAGGTGCAGTGGATGCAGAAGTCGCTGAACAGGCCGGAAGCCGCCCTGTACAGGACGATATCCCTGCAATCCCTCAGCAGTCCGAGAGCGTACAAAAGGCCCCGGAAATCAAAGTTGCGGAAGCCGAAAAGATCATCGTATCGGCTGATCCGTTCTGATCATGGAGTTCCGTTGCTTGGCCAGTTCATCTGCTGGCAACTGCTATCACATTACATTAAATCGTAAAGACTTGCCTCCGGTAGTGCTGCTACTGGAGGCTGGCCTTCCATATGCTGAGATTCTGCGCCGGATGTCCTCGGAGGGGCTCGATTTACGGCCTGTGGACGCTGTATTGATCACGCACAACCACAAGGATCATTCCGCTGCTTCCAACGATCTACGCCGCCGCGGGAAGCGTGTATACGGAAATCGGTTAATCGTTGGTGATGACCAGGACACATTGCTTGAGGCAGGCCGGATTAAGACCGTTGCCGCGGAGACCAGAGTTTACCCGTTTTCTGTCGAGCATGACGCTGAGGACAGCCTAGGTTTTGTGATCTATACAGACATGGAGATGATCCTGTTTGTCAATGATTGTAAGTATTTCGCAGAGGATTTATCTAAACAGAAATTCGACTATATTTTCATCGAATCTAACTACGACGGCCAGGTCATCCACTTTGCATACGAGGCTGCAAAGGATCAAAAAAACAAGAATGATATTGATAGATACGAGCGTCTTTTAAACAGTCACATGTCGATCAAGCATACCTGCGATCATCTCAAAAAGCTTGACTTAAGTAACTGCAAAGGCATCTTTTTGATGCACTTATCTGACCGTCACGCTAACCCGAATCTGTTCAAGCAAAGGGTTTCCAAACAGTTTCTAAAGCCTTGCTTCGTGTGTCGAAAAAGCGGGGGTATTTTGTAAAGGAGGGGTTTATACAATGTATTCCAAGATTGATAGCCTGTTTTGGCGAGATCAAAAAAACAGAAAATTAAGTGATGACGGGAAATTGTTGTTTTTATATCTTCTTACCTGTCCTCATCGAAGCTCAATAGGATTGTATTACCTTCCTGAGCAATATGTTGCTTCTGACATAAAATGGACTTTAGAAAGGGTTCGAAAAGGGTTTAAAGAACTGTTGCAAAACGGTTGCGTTAAATATGATAGAGATAACGAAATCGTCTTTATTAAGAACTTTTTGCGGTATAACAGCTTTGAGAACTCAAACCAAATTAGAGGGGCTATAAAGTTCCTAGGCACTTTACCAGATACAGTATTTTTAAGTGATCTTATCGAGGTTATAAAAATGGGTTACGAAGACTGTTCAAAGGACAAAAGCCAAGATTTCAAAAAGGCTTTAGAAACCCTTACCGTAACCCTTACTGAAAGAGTTCGGAATACAGTAGCTTATAACAGTAACAGTAACAGTAGCTTATATTTAAATACTTTTGCGCCGAGCTCTAACGACTCGACGCCGGATGAAAATACTCCCAAACCTGTACCTTATGACGAAGAAGAACCAGAGGAGTTTGCCGAAGTTTCGCAAGAGCCGCCATTAATCATGCTGCCATTGAACGATGGAACAGAATACCCTGTAGCCACATCAATGGCCAATGAATGGCAACAGCTATATCAAGCAACGAATGTGGTGACAGAATTGCGCAAGATGAGAGGCTGGTTGTTGGCAGATCCGACGAGACGTAAAACAAAGCGTGGGATATTGCGATTTGTTACAAATTGGCTGAGTCGTGCTCAGGATAGCGGATCTCGTGGTAAGTCAGCTCAAAAACGACAGGATGTTTTGCCGGATTACTATCAACAAATGAAAACCGGATCGGATCAGGAAACTGCAGAAGCCGCAGATTTTGATCGAGAGGAATATGAAGAAATCCGCAGGCAGCTGCGGGAACAGGAGGAGAAGAAATGAACAAAGAGGAATTATACAAAATCGCCATAGAAACGTATGGTGACGAAGCGCAAATCAACCAAGGTATCGAGGAGATGGCGGAGCTGATCCAGGCCATCAACAAATTTCGCAGGAACCCTTGCGCAGAAACTCTCAAAGGAATTGCGGAAGAAATTGCCGACGTTGAGATCATGCTTGAGCAGTATAAAATCATTTTCGGTGCGACGCTGCCTGTTAACCGTATTAAGTCAAACAAGCTCCAACGCCTTGCGGAACGGTTAGGAGTAAAGGATTATGATTAACCGAGTAGTCATAACCGGCCGGCTTGCCCGGGATCCAGAGCTGCGTAAGACGCAATCCGGCTTGTCCGTCTGCAGCTTCCAGCTCGCTGTGGATCGCCCTAAGCAAAAGGGGCAGGATGATGCGGTCACGGACTGGATCAGCTGCCAGGCTTGGCGTCAGGCTGCTGATTACATTTGCAATTATGCAAAAAAGGGTGCGCTGCTTGCGGTGGACGGCAGACTCCAGACACGCAACTACGACAACGCTTCCGGTCAGAAAGTGTACGTCACAGAAGTAGTCTGTGAAAGCGTCAGTCTGTTATCTGCATACGGTAACCGTAATATCACACCGGACACAGATCCACGTACAGCAGGCTATGCATGCGCTCAGAACGCGATGTCTGGTTATGATTACAGTTCGGATCCGACGCTGGAAATTTCTAGCGACGATTTACCATTTTAGAGGAGGCGGAGTGTTATGAAGATTGAGTTGTATAACGATCACTTTGAAAACGCCAAACGATACCAGATCCCACGGGCGCAGTTGATCATTGCGGATATACCGTACAATATCGG
>NZ_JADNEM010000066.1:0-2698 GCF_015552275.1 Holdemania sp. 1001302B_160321_E10
GATACGGCGTTTGGTGACATGGCTTATATGGTTGAGAATTTCTCAAAGAAAGCGATCGATCAGTTCGGCATGTCGGAGCTGACGGCGAAGCGGACAGCGTCCACCTACATGGCCATGTCAAAGGGCATGGGAATCGCCGGGGACAAAGCGGCGAAGATGGCGATCAGTGTTGCGGGATTAACTGGCGATGTCGCTTCGTTTTACAATGTCAGCCAGTCGGTAGCGGACACAGCGCTGAAATCCATCTGGACAGGTGAGACAGAAAGCCTGAAGCAATTCGGCGTTGTCATGACGCAAACGAATCTGCAGCAGTTTGCTTATAGCAAAGGGATCCAGAAGACGATTGCCGACATGGATCAGGCAGAACAGACAACGCTGCGGTATATGTACGTCACTGAGCAGCTTAGTCTGGCTCAGGGTGACTTTTCCAAGACCAGCGGCAGCTGGGCAAACCAGATCCGCATCTTGCAAGAGCGCTGGAAGCAGCTGCTGGGGATCATCGGAAACGGTTTGGTTCAGGTGCTGACGCCGGTTATTCAGTTTATCAATATGATCGTTTCCAAGTTGTTGTGGTTTGCGCAGGTGCTGCAGTCTGTCTTCCGCGGCTTATTTGGCGGTGGTAAAGCGGATCCAGTAGCAGGCGCGGCTGCATCAGCGAGCAAAGCGGAATCCGCCCAAAACGGGTACACTAACTCGCTAAAAAAATCAGATGCTCAGGCTAAAAAGAATCAGAAAACTTTGGCCGGCTTCGATGAAATCAATAACATCAATCAACCGCAATCTGGAGCTGAGGGTGCTGATATGTCCGGGCTTGGCGGCGATGGATTCGCAATAGATTTCGGAGATCTCGGGCTGGATGAAGAGCCTGATACATCCGGAATTGAGAAAGCGGCCGAGAAGATCAGAAACATCATCAAGGGGGTGCTGGACTTCCTTGATGAGAATAAGGCTAAAATTCTTGCGATTATGGGTGGCGTTGCCGCCTTTTTAATTGCCTTGAAATGGCCTGCAATTGCAGCAGCGATTGGAAAGATTGTGATGCCGCTTAAAAAAGCATTTGACTGGTTAAAGGCGTTTATGAGCCTGGCGTCAAGCGAAGGGATCATCGGAGCTTTAAAAGCTGCCTTCTTGGGATTCAGTACAACAGGGCTGATTGTAGCGGCGGTCATCGGAGCTGTGGTAGCGGCGGTGATTTACCTCTGGAACACCTCAGACGAATTCCGCAACAATGTGATGGCTGTTGTGGAGGGCCTGATGTCAGTGTTGAATCAGTTGTGGCAAGGCGTGTTGGTACCGATCGGGAATTTTATCTTGGATTTGATCGACAATGTGATCATGCCGTTGGTCAATATCATCGCTCAAGCCGTTTGTGCTGTCGTTTTAGAGTTGAGTGGTGTATTATCCGCTTTATGGGTCAATATACTGCAGCCCATCGCTGAATTTATTGTGGGTGTTTTATCGGTTTGCTTCCAAGGATTGTATGATATCTGGGTGGCTATGCTGCCAGCGATCAATGAGATGATGGCAATCTTGCAGATAATTTGGGTTGACACACTGCAGCCGATTGCTGCTTTTATTGCGGATGTGCTCATTGTTGCTATTCAACTATTAGGTACAATCATCCAAACCGTTCTGACAACCGCGCAGACAATGTTTAATAAGCTGGTTACTTTCTTGACTGGTACCTTTGCAAAAAGCTGGGAAACCGTCTGGGGTGGCTGTAAAACTGTGTTTGCAACGATCTGGAACACGATTATCGACATCATAGAAACAGCTGTGAATTTTATCATCGACGCGATTAACTGGTGTATTGATCAAATTAATAAGATCCACATTGATGTGCCTGGGTGGGTTACGGCCTTAACCGGAATGACCACTTTTGGCTTTAATATCGCTCGTATAGAGCGTGTGTCGTTACCGCGGATTGAGATGCCGAAACTGGCCAACGGTGGTTTGGCCTACGGTCCTACTACGGCGATTGTCGGTGACAATCCAGGGGCATCGTCGGATCCAGAGGTTATCGCACCACTGTCTAAGCTGCAGAACTTAATGGGCTTCGGCAGCGCGGAAACGCTGAACGCTTTGAATCGTCTATACGATATCCTGCTCATGATTTATGAAAAGGACGACACCGTTATCATTGATGGGGAATCATTGGCCGATCGAATCAACAGGATCAACAAGGACAATGATCGCAGGCGGGGAAATCCGGTATTTGCCTTGGAAAGATAGGAGGGATAGGCAATGATCTATATTTGGACAGACGATGATCCAACACCACGAGAATTACCAATCCCTTGTAAATTTGACTGGCAGTTCTCTGACCTAGATCGGGGATCCGGGCGAAATGATTTTGGCTTAATGATGAGAGAAAGAATTGGGTCAAAAGTAAAATTAACTCTGATTTGGAATCCGAAAAAGCAAAACAGAAAAGCAAATGAGGCAATGATCCGTTTTTTGAAGTCATTGCCTCCTTATTGTTATTTGAGATATCCGGATCCGGACGGGACAACGCCAACGATTGAGTGCTATCGCGGCGATATTAAATCCGGGATGTATCATTATGATCCGATCAGTGGATCCATCTGGAAGGACACGTCAACGTCCTTTACTGAAAGGTAGGCGGCAGGATGGCTAAAACAACGCAGACCTTTTTTGAGAACTCTATTTATAAGTATAGGGATACGGAAGCCGAGAT
>NZ_JADNEM010000067.1:0-2645 GCF_015552275.1 Holdemania sp. 1001302B_160321_E10
ACTACATCCACCTGCTTTCGATCGCAGTCATAGAGCATGCGCTGCAGCTCTGGACGGTTCTCTGCGTGCTTCCCGGAGATCGCCTTGTCAGCGTAGGTGCCAACAATTTCGATATTGTTTCGTTTTGCATAATCTTCAATGATCGCGATCTGCTGCTCAATAGATTCACTTTTCTGGCTCGCTGATGAGTAGCGAGCATAGATATAACCTCTTTGCATTTTGTTCGGCCTCCTTGTATAATAGAGGCATAGAAAAAGCATTGTCCGCACGACAATTTTTCTATGCAGTGGATCCTTGTTGGTAGCTCGGATCTTATTCCCTGGCTGTTGGTAGCAGCTGGGGCTTTTTTAATTAAATAAATTTGAAAGTTCTTCCGGGATATCTAATCCTGTAATTGCAAATCCCTCTGAATTAAAGGTTGCTGGAACATTTCCGTAGCCCTCTAGACTAACAGTATTTGATTCAATACCAGATTTGTAAGCATCTGACGTTTTATCAAATTGATATATTTCAATATTACCTACAGATGTTTTATATTTGTAACCTTCAACAGCACCTATTAACTCAGCCCCCATGCGGACTTCTTCATCGATACTATATCCAGCATTTAGAATTTCATTTTTAAACTGAATAAAGGATGCTATTGATTTTGAGCTTACATCTTGTATTGGCTCCGATGTTGGCTTAGATGTTGGATCGGGACTTGCTGGTTCCGAAACAGGAGTCTGCTCAGGTGTACTGCTGGGACTGTTTTTTGGTTCTTCCTTAGCTGTGCATGCGGATAACAAAAGTAATACGGCAAGAACTAGAGCAGTCGGTTTTTTCATAAATATTCCCTCCTCTTAAATATGTACATGCTTAATTGCATAGACGATTATTTCATCACTCCGATAACTCTTCCGACGCAGCGGAAATCACTGTATTCTGATGGGATGATGTCTGGATATTTTGGATTATGGGAAATCAATCGATCTTCCCCGAATTCTTTAACATAGGACTGACCGTCGATGATGAAAATACCAATTTCGCCGACATTGACAGACTCAGTGTGCTGCACAAGCAGCTTATCTCCATCAGAGAATGTAGGTTCCATCGAATCACCATCGACGTTAATTACATAATCTGACTTACGATTTTTAGGTGTATCAGGCAGCATGATTTCCGACGCGTCCATGCCATCAATTAAATATTCGCCGTATCCTGCAGATGCACCCTGTGAGTAGTAGACCCTCGGAATATAAACCATTGGTTCCTCAGCAATTTCGGTTTCATAGTTGCAGCGTTCGTATTCTATATCCAACACAGAGTTAACAGCTTTCTTTCCGTAAACATCAAGTGCGCGGAGTTTTTTTATGTGTTCTTGTTCTGAAATAGATAACGAAATTTGTTTGTTGCTTTCCCAGCCTAATAAATAATTGGCGTCCACATCTAGTAGATCACATAATTCAAAAAGTGTATCCGCATCAGGCTTATTATCTCCGCGTTCCCAATTTGAAACTACATTTTTACTTTTACCGATTAAAGTAGCAAGTTCTTCTTGCTTAAATCCTTTTTTGATTCGAGCTTCTTTTAAATTGCTTGCCAGTGACACAAAATCACCTCCTAAATGGATAATATCACAAAAATAGCTGGATTGAAATATTTTAATCACAAAAATTCTGTATTTTTGATTGACTGCACAGAAAAACTGTTATAATGTTTTAATGTACAGAAATACTGTACTAGAAAGGAAAAATAAAATGAAAGTCTGTGATCGATTAAAGTTGTATATCGACAGAAGTGGATTAAAGCAAAAGGCTATTGCAGAGAAATCAGGTTTTTCAGAAAATCAAATGAGTCAAATGCTAAATGACAAAAGAAGTATTAGTGCAGACGAACTTGAAATTATCTGTAACGCTATGGGAACTTCACCTAATGAAATCTACAGTATAAGCCCGGATGAATTTGTTTCTTCTAGGAAGGAGGTGGCGTAGTGAGAGGTGGGGATTCTTGGATTTATAACTTAATTGCGATTCTAGCTTATGTTTCGGGAATTGTGGCTTTGTGGAATCTTCTATCACTCTACCTAAATACAAATTTAGTCTGGCCAAAGGAAGGTGATCATTCAGTCAGAAATCAATTGATTGCATTGTTTGTGTCATTGCTGATCTGTGCATTTTGTTTCTATGTTGCTTTCTAAAAGCTCCGCTGCACTTTTAGTGATAATGCTTCCAGTGGTGACCATTGTCTTCGCACTTCCACCGTTTGAAGGATTTCTCAAAAGTCTTCCAATTTGGTTCAAATTGATGGTTGTAATGATATGGTTAATGGCCATTAGTGTCATCTGGAGGGGAATATGATCAACTTGTTGATCGGATTAACTGGATTTCTTATGTTCTCAAGCTGGCTTCTATTGACTTTTAACGAAAATCTTATGTGGCCTGATCCTGATGACAAGTCGGTAGTAATTGAAGGGGCTGTTCTTATCGGATCTTCGTTATTGTTTATCCTGTTAGGTTCTCTGAGATAACATAACGATTTATTCAAGACAGATTGATTAGGAATTAATTCCATAGCCAACGCCACACAAAAAAAGGAAGTCTAAATAAGACTTCCTAAGAGTTGAATAAAAGCAACGATGTAAGGAATCCAATCAGGAACTAAAG
>NZ_JADNEM010000068.1:0-2626 GCF_015552275.1 Holdemania sp. 1001302B_160321_E10
GTTTCTACGGATATTTTAACACTTTTCCCTCATTATCTGGCTCTTTTTTTGTTTCCTTTTACTCTGTTTCTCCTTTTACTCTGCCCCGATACACATTTTCTTCTTTACCTGCGTTTACTTTTACTATTGACCCATTTTGCGCCGCAGGATACTCAATTCAAATTAATTATGTTTAAGCGATGCTCAGAAAAAGCTTGTGGGCGCAGATCAGGTAGGCTATAATGTTCTGGATTTTGTAAATCGGAAGGGGGAAAAGAATGCATAATCGAATGACGGAAGGCAGTCCGCTGAAACTGATCCTGATGTTTGCGATGCCGGTTTTGTTAGGCAATGTCTTCCAGCAATTTTATAATATGGCCGATACGATGATGGTCGGCAGGATTCTGGGGGTGGACGCTTTGGCGGCAATGGGCGCTACGGCTTCGGTTTCCGGTCTGGTTTTGGGCTTGAATATCGGTTTGGCGCAGGGCTTTGCGATTCCGATCGCGCAGTATGTCGGCGCTGGAGACATGGGGAAAGTCAGAAAAGCGGTAGCGGGCACGCTGATGCTGGGGGTGATCTTTGTTCTCGGCATTACGATCGCTGCGCTTATGACAGGCATTCCGGTACTGAAGCTGTTGGGGACGCCGGAAGAAATCATGGGAATGTCAGTTGAGTATATCTTTATTATTTACGGCGGGCTGATCATCACGATGATGTACAACATGGCCGCCAGTATCTTACGTTCCTACGGCGACAGCCGGACTCCGCTGTATTTTCTGATTCTGGCCTCGCTGACCAACATTGTGCTGGACTATGTATTTTTAAAGACCCTGCGGATGGGCGTCGGCGGCGCGGCGATTGCGACGTTGATTTCCCAAGCCCTGTCCGTCGTGCTCTGCGTCTTGTATATCAAAGAAAAGACAAGCTTTCTGATTCCGGGAAAAGAGGATTTCTGCTGGGATAGAGAGATGCTGAAAGCGCAGCTGTCGTTGGGAATCTCCATGGGTTTGATGAATTCGATCGTTTCGATCGGCTCGGTCATTCTGCAAAGCGCCGTCAACAAGCTGGGGTCGGTGATCATCGCCGGACATACTGCTTCCCGCAAGGTGATCGAAATGTTCATGCAGCCGCTGATCAGCATCGGCGTTACCGCAACAACCTATGTTTCACAGAATCTGGGGGCCGGGAAGCTCGAACGGATCCGCAAAGGGCTGCACTGCTGCACGGCGATCAGCTTTGTGTGGTCGACGTTCTGCATCCTCATTTCCTTCTGGGGAATTGACTTGATCCTGGCGCTGGTGGTGGACGCGAAGGAGATTCAGGTCATCGCCACCGCCCGGCAGTATTTTAAAATCAACGTGTTCTTCTTCTATGCTTTGTCGGTTTTGTTTATCTACCGCAACGCGCTGCAGGGATTGGGAAAAAGTCAGGCGCCGATCTTTTCCAGCTGTATCGAGATGGTCGTGAAGATCCTGGCGACGCTGCTGCTGACGCCGGCTCTGGGGTATCTGGGCGTATGTTATACCGAACCGATTGCCTGGATCTTGATGGCGGTGTTTCTGTTGGCGGCCTTTTACCGGGATCCCCGGTTCCATCCCGACTTTCATCACAAAAAAGTCTGAACAAAGACACGAAAAAGGTTGGTATAAATGTGGAAATCGCTTTCTTTAACTGCGCGGTGCCAAAACGATAAAAAAGGAAAGAAAAATCTGGCAGATTGCGGTAAATTTTTGTGCCGAATGGGCATAACTGTGCTAAACTAGTTCTGCATTATATGGAGGAAAAGGCATGAATAAAGTTTACACTGGAAAGACAAAAGATGTTTACGCGTTAGACAACGGCAACTACCAGCTGAAATTCAAGGACGATTGCACGGGCACCGACGGCGTCTTCGATCCGGGAGCCAACACCGTTGGATTGCAGATTGAAGGCATTGGCCGCGAAAATCTGAAAGTATCGGTTTATTTCTTCGAAATTTTGAAAAAAGCAGGTGTGAAAACACATTATGTCAGTGCGGATATCGACAATGCGACAATGGAAGTGCTGCCGGCGAAGGTGTTCGGCAAAGGTCTGGAAGTCATCTGCCGTTACCGTGCGGTCGGAAGCTTCATCCGTCGTTATGGCGCCTATATGGAAAGCGGCACACCGCTGAACGCTTATGTGGAAACAACGCTGAAAGATGATGATCTGGGTGATCCGCTGATCACGCCGGATGGTCTGGAAGCGATTGGGGTCATGACGCTGGATCAGTATGCACAGATGAAGGCGATGACGCAGAAGATTTCCGGTATTGTCAAAGACACGCTGGCGGAAAAAGGTCTTGATCTGTACGACATCAAGTTTGAATTCGGTTATTATAACGGCGAAGTTATCTTAATTGATGAAATTGCGTCAGGCAATATGCGCGTTTACAAAGACGGCGAAATTGTTGAACCGACGGATCTGACAAAATTAATCTTAGGGTAAACGTAAGCAAGACTCAGAACGGGAACGGATGAAAATCCGTTCTTTTTCGTGATTAAAATAGAGAAATGAAATTGAAAACAAAACGGTACTGAGTTATAATAAGCTCAGAAAGATTAACTCAAAAAAGTATTTTTACAAATTTCAATTCTTTTAGGGGGCTTTTCCTGATTTTCCGCAA
>NZ_JADNEM010000069.1:0-2535 GCF_015552275.1 Holdemania sp. 1001302B_160321_E10
TCCGGATAGACAATCTTGGTACGGTTGCCATAGGCGTCATATTCATACTTGATCGTTTTGGCGTCCCGGACAACCTGCGTGGTGTTGCCCGCCGCGTCATAGGTAAATGCGGCATCCGGCTTGGAAAGCAGATTCTGATTAGCGTCGTAGGTATAGGTAATGACCGTTCCGTCTTTCTGCTTCAAGGTTAACAGATTTCCGTTTTTATCATACGTATATTCTTCCGACTTCTTATCTTCATCCGTCGCTTTGATCAGTTCGCCTGAAGTATTGTAGGCATACAGCACTTCCGTCTGATCATAATACCGGCGCGTGACCTTGCCCATCTTGTTGATAAATTCCAGAAATGACGCTTGAGCCATGGCGATCAAGCGTGAATGCTGAGAGTTACAAAGATAAGTATTATAGAATTTCTAATTTTTTAAATATTATTATCTTAGCTTCTAAGTGAAAACCAATTAACACAAATTCCTTACTAAGTCTAGATAAAACTGGTCCAGAGTCAGTCTAATACAGCAACAAAAATTTCCTATGGATTAATTATTTCTCTTGTTTAACAAAGCTGGCAGGAAAAGTTTTTATAATCCTTTTCCTGCCAGCTCTATTTAACCATCCACGACACAATTACAATATTATTCCAAGCATGGTGTAATAATATTTTCAGATAAAGCTAAATTTTCCACGCTTTCCATTAAAATTTTTTTAGCTTCAAGATTATCCTCAACAAATAACCCCCAGAAACCATTAATATCTTCTCTATTCAATTCGGAGTTTGCTATTTGAATAGGTGATATTAATATACTCTCTTGATTTATTGTTATAGCATAATCCTTCAATACATTTGTTTGAACTTCAAACATATCTGCCTCATAAATTGCAGGATATCCTTCATTATCAATCAGCCTATACCTGATTGTGTTACTTTTGCGTTTTATAATTATTTCTACTACTAAATATATATTTCCCTCCTTTAGTTGATGTCTAAAAGACTTTTTACATTTTACTAGCATATTTATCTCCTTTAATTTTTAAACTTAAAGTCATCAAACAAATGATTAACTGGATCATAAGAAAAATGTATTGTTACTTTTCTACCAGAATCTGTTCTATATACAACTTCCCATTTTTCCCAGTTTTTCCAACGTTCATCTCCTAACTCATCTATAACTCTTCTGACTGAATTTCCTTCTCCTGGATTAAATGGATTTTTCTTTGTATTATCCATCGCAATTTCTTCAACTATATCCTGTGGTTTTGTCCTACCAGTAGATCCTCTCCCTTCTATTTCTACATAATCGTTGTTTATGGATTCCTTCCGATCATTTTTTGCCTTTTGATCTACAGATGATCCACCACCATTCGCAATCGCAGATTGAGTGATGCCTAAGGCATCCGTAACCTCCGAACTGATTGACGTTACGCCTTCCAGTGCGATTGAGTATCCGATTATACGGCCACCCTCTAATGCCAGACTTCCATTTGGCTGGACATTCCCTCCTGGCGTATTCGTAACATTTGCATTTCCCTGCGCTCCGAAGGCTCCTGCCATCGTGATCGCTGATAATGCGACCTTCTTCAGATCCTCTTCGCCTTTTTCTTTATCTCCGCTCTTGTATTCGTAGATTCCATACACCGTTGCTCCGCCATAGGCTGCTGCCGCAGTGTTTCCCAATAATGCAGCTAACGCTGGCAGAGTTCCAAACGAGGCCGCTGTTAGGTACAGTACCGCTGCTCCGCTGCCGATTATCACAAGATTTTCTACTGGATGATCTATGAAGCTTTGAATTGTATTCTGGGTCACTCTCTTTACGGCGTCTCCGACTTCCCCGGCTTTTTCACCAACCCACTTCAGTCCTTTTTCAATTTCGCCCTTCGCTTCATTACACCAGCCGCTGACACGATTCGCTAATGATCCTATCTTGTCTGTTACATCCTTGAAATCGATACCTTTATATCCAGATAAGATGGCTTCTACTTCCCGTTTCTTTTCAATTTGCTTAGTAAACGCTTCAGTTGCTCTCCTCAACCCTTCATTCAGATCCGCAAATTTACTTGTCGTCTGTTTCTTCAGTTCTTCCTCTGCCTTTTTTGCTGCCGCTTCCTGTGCTGCTCTCAATATAGCTAGAGCTGCGTCATTTGCTGCTTTAACATAATTGTTGGGCGTACTTCCATTATTACTACTTCCACCTCCGGAAGAAGGTCGACTCGGTTCATCATATTGATAAGTAATCGCTTTATCATATTGCTTATAGATCGGTGGGGTCGTTCGATAGCCTGTGGGATTCGTATTATTTCTTTGCGGTGTACTTTGTTTTGGCGGATTGAATGTGTTCTTCACCGTATTGACGACGTTATTCACTGTTTTCTTCACTGTATTGACAACGTTGTTTACAGTCTTCTTCACTGTGTTCACAACTTTGTTTACCGTGTTTTTTACCGCTCCCCACAGACTCCACTTTCCGGTTGGGTCAAAGTACTTGTTCGGGTTGTTTCTGCCATAGTTATACCGGTTCTGACTTAACGGATCCTGCCAGT